>JAADHJ010000033.1 GCA_013151915.1 Deltaproteobacteria bacterium | reverse complement strand
TGATTCATGCGCAGGTGTGTCGGTGGGGATGGACCGCCTGGCCATGCTGCTGCTTGGGACCGGGGATATAGGCCGGGTGATTTTTCCGTGAACTCCGCTTGCCGGGCAAGCATTCAACCCTTGGCGTTTGAAGTTTGGGGTTGAACCTTGATAGGGTCGCAAAAAGTCCATTTATGGTTTTTTGCTCTACGGAAAGCGAAAAGCGTCATTTTTACTTTCCTTACAAATCAACAGCTTGCGATGCAAGTCATTGATTTGGGCGCCCATCAGTGGGCGCAATGATAACTTTTTGCGAAGTCATCAACCTTGAACCTTGACCTCGGACTTCGGGATAGGATCCATATAAGACCATGAAGAATGTAGGCCGAAAGGATGATTACATCCTTCAGGAGCTTTTGAACCTGGCCTTCCGGCTCGATATCCGGATTCGGAGAGAGGCGTTGGGTGACGATGAAGCTCCCGCGAAAAGCGGCCTGGTCTATCTGGAGGGTAAACCGGTCCTCTTCCTGGACAGGCGCCTGTCCGCCTCCGCTTCTGTGGAGGTCCTTGTACACGAGCTGGCCCCCTTCCCGCTGGATGGCGTTTACGTAAAACCCGCGATCAGGGAGTTGATGGAACACCGGACATCCGGGGGCAGAGAACACACGGAATAAACCTGATGGACCTTTTCTAACAGGGATGAAGGGGATGGAGGGGATAGGGCAGACACCGGAAGCGCAGAAAACCTGAAATATTTGAAGTTTAATCTTTGCGAGTTCGGTCAGGCCCCTTTCCGGATGTAGATCTCAAGCAGTTCTCCGTCCCGGGTGCATTCCAGAAAGGTGTTGCCGGTCTTGCGGCTCCAGGCCCTGAAATCCTCTTCCGCGGCATCGTCGGTGGAAATGATCTTCAGGACCGCTCCGTCCGCCATCCGGGCCATCTCCTCGGAGGCCTTGACTATCGGCATGGGGCACCAAAGGCCGTAGCAGTCCACTTCCCGGTCAAACGCTGTTTTCTGGGTCATATCCGTCTCCCGCAGGTCAGATAAAAAGCTGGGTATGGCTTCCTTCAGCTGTCTCAAGGAAGGACGCCACCCCGGCCACCCGATCCACCTCATCACGAAGGTCCTCCCTGTTTATCCCCATGACAGCCATGGATGTGCTGCAGGCGATAATCTCGACGCCCATGGTCTTTGCCTGTACGAACATCTCCTCTATGGACGGCATGCGGTATCGGCGCATGAGACCCTTCATCATCCATCGCCCGGCTCCCAGAAAATTAAAGCGGGAAAGTGGACGTCCGTCTCCCCCCGGGAGCTGGAGAAGCTGAAACAGTTTCTGGGGTATTAATCCGCCCGAAATCCGTTTTTTCCGAAGGAGGTTAAGTCCCCAGAAGGTACAGAAAATAGTCACGGGGGTGCCGGAAGCGGCCGCTCCCAGGGCGATTGTAAGGGCCGCGAGAATCCGGTCCATTTCCCCCGAAAAGAGGATGAGGGCGACCCCGTTCTTCTTCCTTTCTTCGGTCAAATGAACCACCTCCTGGATTATTTTCCCGCTCGTCTGCCCAACGGAGAAATGCTGCGCAGCCGATTGGTAATGTCCGGAAGGATGTCAAGAACCTGATCCACTTCCCCGGCGGTATTTCCCTTGCCCAAGGTAAAGAGAACGGATCCCTGGGCAAGTTCCGGCGGCTGCCCCATGGCGGTCAGCACGTGGGAGGTTTTGAGGGCCTTGGAGGTACAGGATGAACCGGTGGATGCGCTTATCCCTTCCATGTCCAAGGATAGGATAATCGATTCTCCCTCGATATACCGGATGCCGAAGGCGGCGTTACCGGGAAGCCTTTGGATGGGATGGCCGTTAAGTTCCACCTCCGATACCTTTTCCAGAACACCCTTGATGAGATGGTCCCGAAGATTGGAGGTGAAAGAACTCCACTGCGCCTGTTCTTCCGCGGCTATTCGGGCGGCCTCGCCGAAACCCACCACGGCCGGGACGTCAGTCAGCCCCGCCCGCCGTCCTGCCTCCTGAACCCCTCCCAATAAAAGAGGCAGCATGCGGGTTCCCTTACGGACATACAGGGCCGCCGCGCCCTTGGGGCCGTACAGCCCCTGGGCGGAAAAACTCATCATGTCGACCCCCAGGTCCTGAACGTCCATGGGAATCTGTCCGACAGCGGCCATGGCGTCGGTATGGACCGGGATGCCGGCCTCCCGGGCTATGTGAGCGATTTTACGGATGGGCTGAATGGTCCCTATCTCGCCGTTGGCGTACATGATGGAGATCATGACAGTCCGGTCGTTAATGGCGGCCTTGACATCCTCCGGGTCCACCATGCCGTATTTGTCAACGGGAATAACCCTGGTCTCGATGCCCTGCCCAGACAGGCTGCGGGCCGTGTTGAGCACACTGCTGTGTTCCACCGCGGATACGATGACCTCGGCCCCGGCGCGCCTTGGGCAGCAGGCTGTGCCGGTCACCGTTGTGTTGTTGGATTCAGACCCGCTGGAGGTAAAGATGATCTCCTTCGGGCTGCAGTTTATGAATGAGGCCACCTGGGTCCTGGCCTGCTCAACGGCGGCCAGGGCTTCCTGTCCCGTGGAGTGTACGCTCATGGGATTTCCGAATCGTCCCCTGAGAAACGGGAGCATGGCCTCTAACACGCGTGGTTCCAGGGGTGTTGCCGCAAGATGATCCATGTAAACGGTTTTCAACGTTAAGTGCCTCCCATATTTCCTATGCGGATTTACAATCAGACTCCAGCGCCAAGGATAGATATCCTTACTTGTTTTGTCAACTATTGAATTCTACTCTTGTCGGAACATGCCGGCCTTCGCATAAAACTTCCCTCTTCGCCAAGGCTTCGACACGGCAGGCAGTGGATATTGGACCCGTCTTCGTCCTGCGAACTACGCCGCGGCAAGTATTGGACGTTGGGTCCGGAACAGGGCCTGAGATCGAAATGAAAAAGAGTCCTTGAGAATAATACGAAAGCTCAATATGATATCATTTTACTTTTAACCGGTGGGTAATTCCTGTCAGGATTGGGGTGGATTATGGTATTTCAGAGTGTTTTCAATGAGTAAAAAAGCTTCCGGGGGTAATCCAGAGGAAAAGGCGGCCTCCCTCGATGAGGAATATTTCCGTTCCTTCCTGGAGAACAGTCCGTTACCCGTCTTTATTATCAATGTGGAGAACCAGGACCCCAGCCGGCACAGGTTCCTTGCAGCCAATGCTACCGCAAGAAACCGGTATGGTTACTCTGAGAAGGAGTTCCGATCCTTAACCGTTATAGACCTTCACCCCGCTGAGGAAAAGGCAGAGGTCCTGAAGGCAGCAAGGAAGGCCGACGCAATATTGTCCGGTCAGGTTCAGAATTCTTTTTCGTTCCACCACATCCTGAAGGATGGCACAACAGTATACGTTCAGGTCAAGGGTCACCCGGTTCGCTATCTCGGCCGCCGCGCAAGATTGGTCATTGTGCATGATGTCACCGAACAACACGAAGCTGCAAAGGTCCTGAGGGAACGGGAGGCCCAGTACCGCCTGATGTTCGAGACACAGACCGACGCTGTCATGATCTTCAACAGAGACGGCTTCATGGTGGATGCCAACCCGGCCGCCAGGAGAATGTACAGGTACAGGAAGGACGAGATGCTGGGCCTTCACATGAAGGATCTGGTCCATCCGGATCACCATCACCTGTTTGAAAAAATCAGACGCACCCTTCAAGGGGGTAAAACATTCAGGGGACAATCTCTCGATTGTCGTAAGGATGGTACCTCCATGGAGGTGGATATCCGGGTTTCGACCATGATTTATTCCGGCGAGCCTCACGCTCTTGTGGTGGCCAGGGATATCACCGGAACAAAGGTCACGGAAAGACAGCTCCGAGAGTCGAGAGACCATTTAAGCGCCCTCTACAAGGCCTCCCCGGACATGATTTTCCTGCACGATGAGGAGGGGAAGGTTCTCGATGTCAATAGAAATGTCCTCAGGGAATACGGGATAAGAAGCGTGCAGGAGTTCATCGAAACAGACCCGGGTGAGTTGATGGGGGAAGGCTGTTTGCCGGAGATGGCGTTTGAACGTCTGAAAAAAGCCCTTTACGGAGAAAATCAGCAGTTTCAATGGACTGCCAGGCGTCTGGACGGAAGCGAGTTTCCGGTGGAAGTGAGGCTCCGCGGAATGAACCTGCCTGCTAGGGAAAACAGGAAGAGACGCTGCGTTATCGGCGTAGTGCGGAACATTTCGGACCTGCAGGAGGCGGAAAGGTCGCTTACGGAAGCATACGAGAAACTGGAGCGGAAGAATATGGATATGGAGTCATTCCTATATTCCGCGGGCCACGATCTGAGGACACCCCTGGTCAGCATAAAGGGGTACCTTGAGCTTCTCACGCGTTCGGCAGACGGAAGACTAAGTAACGATGAAAAACAGATGTGCGCCAGGATCAACGGCAACATTGACCGTCTTGATAACCTCTTGAAAGATCTTCTTCAGCTTTCCCGGATCGGGGTAATGGATGGGAAACCGCAAAGACTGCGGATAAGGTCCGTTGTGAACAGGATACTTGAAGGTGAAAAGGAAAGCGTCTGGTCCCTTCCCGCCGAGGTTGACATTCAGAAAGATATTCAGGACATCTTCCTCCACGAGGTCCACGCCTATCAGCTTTTCAGGAATCTGATCTCAAACAGCCTGAAATTCCAAAGCGATCAACGTCCCCTGCGAATCGCCATCGGGTGTTCTCCGGAAAAGGACAGTACAGTCCCGAAAGGACATAGCATATTCTATTTCAAGGACAATGGAGTCGGGATAGTCAAAGAAAACCACGATATGATATTCAGTCTTTTTTCCCGACCGAAGGATAGCAGCGCGGAGGGAGCAGGCGTCGGCCTGGCTATTGTCAAGCGGGTCGTAGAGGAAGGAGGCGGGGAATTGTGGGTCGAGTCGTTACCTGGAAAGGAAACCACCTTCTACTTTTCTCTGCCGGTCTTCGCCGATTGAGGGAGTGAAACACGAAAGGAGAAAACCCATGACCCGTTCGTTGCCCGAGGAGATAAAAACCAATCCCGAGATCGACGTTTCAATTGATGGCATCCGCGGATGGAAAGTAGGTGGGTCGGAAAGTCTCGTCGTCTTCTTCGAGATCCAGCCGGGAACCGTCCTGCCGGAGCATTCCCACTGTTTCCAGTGGGGGTTTATCCTCGATGGGGCTATTGAGCTCACCATAGGCGGGGAGACGAGGATCCACCGGAAGGGAGACAGCTACACCATCCCCGAGGGAGCCGTTCACTCCGGCAGGATTCCGGAGGGTGCTCTGGCCATGGACTACTTCGCGGACCCGAAGAGATATTGACCGGAAGTGAAATCACCATGTGAAACAGCGGTCTTTCCCCTCTTTAACTTCGCCGAGAGCAACAATAATGCGGACCAGTTCTACCTGTCCCGTTTTCTTTGCTCCGATCCCTTCGGTGTGCTTATTGCGCCTTCCGGCCACACCACGGTCTGGGTTTCGGACATGGAGCTGGGGCGGGCTGAAAAGGAGGCCAAGGTCGACTCCATCCTTCCATTTTCCATGTACAGGAAAAATGGCATATCCCCCACTCGGGCCATGGCCCGATTTCTCAAGGACCATGGCGCAGGGAGGACACGGGTTCCGCCGGGTTTTCCGCTGGGTTTGGCCAGGGAACTGGAGGTGGAGGAGATTTGTCTTGAGGTAGACGGAGCGGACATCAGCTCGCGCCGGAGAGCCAAAACGGCCGGAGAGATAGAGGCCATCGAATCGGTCCAGAGGCAGGCCGAAAAAGCCATGGAATATATCCGGTCCACCCTGGCCGGTTGCCCTGTGTCGAGAGGTATCCTGCAGCATGAGGGAAGGGACCTGACGGCCGAACGCCTGAGATCCCTTGTGGATGTTTATCTCCTCGAAAGGGGGCTGGAGTCGACCAGCGAGATTATCGCGCCGGGCCGTGGAGGCGCTGATCCACACTGGGGCGGATCGGGCCCCATTCATGCCGGTGTACCCATTGTGGTTGATCTGTTCCCCAGGGACAGCATCACCCGTTACCATGCCGACATGAGCAGGACCTTCGTGGTTGGCCGCGCCTCGAATGCGGTTCGCCGGATGCACAATGCCGTAAAGGAGGCGCAGGACGTTGCCTTGGAAAGGCTGAGGCCCGGCGTCAATCTCTCGGAGGTCCATACGGCCGTATGCGAGGTTTTCAAGCAGCGGGGGTTCGGCATCCCGGAGCCGGGCAGGCCGCTGCCGAGACGGGGGTTTCTCCACGGTACCGGGCACGGTCTTGGGCTGGACGTCCACGAGGCCCCATCGATTTCCTCAGGCCCGGACCGATTTTCTCCGGGCGACGTGGTGACGGTCGAACCAGGGCTTTACGACAGAAGGGTCGGGGGTGTCCGTATCGAAGATGTGGTTGCTCTGACCCCCGGCGGGGAGGTGATTAACCTTACCCGGTTCGACCGGGAACTGGAAATAGTGTAAATGGGGTCAACGTCCAACATTGTGACCCCGATTCCCGTATCTCTCGTCCGGTGTCCTGACTACGAACCCGGCCGTGTCCGGCGATCCATCCGGGAAGCCCTTGGGTCGCTGGGGGGGATGGAGACGTTGGTTTCCCCGGGACAGAAGGTGCTTCTCAAGCCCAACCTCCTACAGGGAAAACCTCCTGAAAAAGCGGTTACAACCCATCCCGAAATAGTCCACGCCGTAGCCCTGGAGATTATGGATGCCGGAGGTTCTGTGTTTCTTGGGGACAGCCCGGGATCGGGGTCGCTGGCGTCGGTACTCTCGAAAAGTGGGATCGCAAGGGTCATCGAAAGGCTTGGGATCGAGGTTGTCCCGTTCGGGACCCCGACGCCGGTATCCGTGCCTGAAGGCGGTGTCTATCATTCCATTGAACTTGCCGGGGAGGTCTTTGAATTTGATCTGGTTGTTAATCTCCCCAAGCTGAAGACACATGCCCAGATGGTTCTGACCCTGGCGGTAAAGAATCTTTTCGGAACAGTCGTAGGCGCGGCCAAACCGTCCTGGCACCTGAAGACGGGGGATGATGACCATATGGCTGAACTGTTGCTTGATATCTATCGGACCGTTGCCCCCAGGCTGAACATCCTTGACGGCGTCCTGGGAATGGAGGGCAATGGACCCGGTTCCGGCGACCCAAGGGAGGTAGGATTACTGGCGGCCTCTCCTTCGGCCCTGGCCCTGGACATGATCGTGTCATCTCTCCTTGGGGTGGGCCCGGCGGAAAACCCGGTGCTTCGCCGGGCCATGGGAAGAGGTCTACCCGGATCTCTTCCGGAGCAGGTGAGGATGATCGGGTTATCCCCTGAAGAGGCATCGGTCGATAATTTCATCCTGCCGGCCAGCTACACCAGGGTGGATTTTTCTCTGCCCGATTTTATTTCCGGCCCGCTGAAACGATCCTCCTCTTCCTACCCCGTTCTGGACCCGGCGGTCTGCACAACCTGCGGTATCTGCGAGGAGACGTGTCCGGTAAGCGCCATCTCACTTTTTGACGGCGGGGGAGGGAATGTGGACAAAAACAGGTGTATCAGTTGCTTCTGTTGTCAGGAGATGTGCCCGGAGGGGGCGATCCGGCCGGTGCCGGGCAGGTTGCTTAAACTCCTCAGGCGGCTGGGGGTGGCATAAGGAGCAGTGCGGCGTTCGGCTGACTCAATCATCCGCCGATATGACTCATAGTCCTTGCGCAAACGGATGGAATAAACTCCGACGTGATTCCATGGCCACGGGGTTTTCCCCGAATGGCTTCCCGAATGGTTTTAAGGATCTCCCCATCGGTGGCCGGACCGCGAAGAAGAGGAATAAGGTCCGTCTCATGGTCAGAGAAAAGGCATGTCCGCAGTTTGCCGTCCGCGGTCAGGCGCAGGCGGTTGCAGGTTGCGCAGAAGTGGGAGGAAACAGGGGTGATGAACCCGATCGCCCCTTTGTGGCCGGGAATCCGATACCTCGTGGCCGGTCCCGACCCCTCTCCTCTGTCCAGCGGTTCCAAGCCTCTGAAGGATCGGCGCAGTCTCGACGCGATTTCCGCGGCCGTGATGACTCTGTCGCGATTCCAGAAACCGTTGGGACCCAGGGGCATGAACTCTATAAACCTGACCTCCCAGTCCCTGTCCAGGGTCAGGCCGGCAAAATCCTCCAGTTCATCGTCATTAAAACCTTTCATAAGGACCACATTGACCTTTACCGGGCGCAGCCCCGCCCGGCGGGCCGCCTCAAGGCCATCCAACACGGTCTTGAGATCGTCGACCGACCTTGACCCCTGGGGGTCGGTTATCCAGCTGAACCTTTCCGATTTCAGTGTGTCAAGGCTGACGTTGACTCTGGATAATCCTGCCTTCTTAAGGGATTCAGCATATTTTCCCAGGAGAATGCCGTTCGTTGTAAGGCTGAGATCCTTGATGCCGGGGATGGATGCAAGGGATGACACCAGATGATCCAGGCCCTTTCGCACCAACGGCTCTCCTCCGGTCAGCCTGAGACTGCTCACCCCGTAAGGGGCCAGGACCCCGGCTGTTCGGACGATCTCCTCGTAGGTGAGAACCTGGCTGTGAAGCAGGCAGACGAAATCGGCCGATGGGATGCAATAGCGGCATCGAAGGTTGCAGCGGTCCGTCACCGATACTCTCAGATAACGGATCCGCCTGTTGTCGCTGTCGATCAGGCCGGTTGCCGACACTCCCGTTTTCTCCTTTAAAAAGCTCGCCTTTGGCGAGGCCGAATGATAAATCAAAGCCACCGCGATCGCGGAGTGTTTTACAGCATCACTATCCTGCTTTTAAGGATCAGGATTTCAAAAGTGATGGATGCTTTCCTCATAATGCGGGCGAGATATTCGATCTCATCATCGCCTAACCTGCGTTGCCAGGAAAAGCCGATCGTTGCCGCAACGGGATGCTTTTTCAGTACCAGCGGACAGACGATCACCTCCAGGGGAATGTCTGTGGATATTTCCCCTAACCATGGGTTGGATGCAAAAACACCGGCACCCTCTCCCCTTTCAATTTCCCGGGATTGACGTACCGAATCGAGGATTCTGGCCTGATCAATCCCCAGCCTCCAACTGCCGAAATCAAATGGCGGGGTGATTTTGCCGCCTGCCATCCACCCTATGGCCGTGTCCCCTTTCAGGAGAAGGATGAACAGGTCATCCATTACCTGGAGGCCTGCCCGGATAACGGTCTGCGCGACATCATCCCTGGTGCCTACCGACCAGAACATACGGTTGAGGTCGGACATGTCCAGGGGTTCGGCGGACTTGATCCCGGTTTCCGTGAGTTCCTGTTCTTCCAGAGAAATGATGTCCTTTTTCCCGAGCGTCCGGATGGCTTCGGGCTCCGCCTTAATTTCCGCCGGGGCCTGCGCCGTTCCGGTGGATATGAAGCGCGCTTTCCTCCTGATGCCGAGATAACGCTCCAATGCCTGGGTGATGCGCAGTTCGGTGGCGACAACAGGATCTATGACCTTGTTGGTGCGGAACGAAACCTCGTCGATGACATCAAGACGAGTTGGGTCGGTCATGGCAAGGGTCACACGGTTTTTTTTCGCACTGATAGGGATAATAAGGTGCTTTTCCAGGAGGTATTTGGGAATGGAATCCAGGACATCGCGGGGAATATTTTCGAAATACCGATTTTCGGGATAGGGTACCCTGTGCTGGTCCGCCAGCATCTTCAAAACGGCGTCCTCCCGAAGAGCGCCCATCTCCATGAGGTTGGTTCCAAGGCGGCCACCGAAGATGACCTGGCGTTGAAGTGCCTCACTGAGTACCTTCTTCGTGATCAGGCCCCTTTCAACCAGCAGGGTGCCCAGGTTCTTCCTCATCCACCATATCTCCCTGACTGTCCGTTAAGGGTTTCTTCCCGAAGACACGGGCGACAATTACGCTGATCTCAAACAGAATGATCAGAGGACCGGCCATCAACAGTTGAGTAAAGACATCGGGAGGGGTCAACGCCGCGGCCGCGATAAAAGCTACCACAATAAAATAGCGCCGGTTCTTCGTCAGGGTTTTGTGGGTTATGAGACCGATCCTGGCAAAAAAGAACGTGATGATCGGGAGTTCGAAAATCAACCCGAAAGCCAGGAGGAGTTTAGAGACAAAGGCAAGGGCCGACGACAGGGTTGGTCGGGCGGTTGCGCCTCCTATGGAGTACCCCAGCAGAAACTTGAAGGCGAAGGGGAAAACAACGAAATATCCGAAGAGGGCCCCCGACAGGAAGCACAGCGTGGAAAAGATGACGAACGGGATGACCATCTTTTTTTCTTTGCTGTAGAGACCGGGAGCGACGAACATCCAGAACTGGTAAAAAATAATGGGTAAAACAAAAAATCCCCCCGCCAGGATCGAAACCTTTATGGAGGTGAAGAAAGCTTCCGTAGGATTAATATATTGGAGGGTTTCACCGTGCTCACGAAGGGTGGAAATTAAATCCTTGTGGAGAATATCGAAAATTCTATCGCTGAAGGCATAGGCTATGAGGAATCCGATAGCCACGGCTATAAAGCAGATAATCAATCGCCGCCGCAGTTCCTCGAGATGGACGGTAAAGGGAAGCTTCTGATCAGGCATCCTTGCCTTCGTCATCAAAATCCCCGCCCTCGATCTCGTCGAGGGAATATGGGGAACCCTTATCCTCAGGCACCGCTTCAGGCGGTGTTTCAGGCGGTGCTTCAGGCGTGGTGGAGGCAGCGGCCTGGTCGTCGCCTTCTCCGTTTTCCTCATCCTTCGGTATCAGGTCGGGATATTTTTTGACGAGGTCCTTGTGCTTCTCCACTTCCAGGTCCTTGCGTACGGTCTCCTGAAGGTCGTCAGCTGCTTTTTTGAACTCGGCAAGGCCCTTCCCCAGGGTTTTGGCCAGTTCGGGGAGACGTTTCGGACCGATGACGATCAGAGCGACCACCAGGATGATGAGTATTTCCTGCATTCCCATGCCGAGCATCGCCAGTACCTGACCTTTCCTCCCCGATAACGATCCCTGAACGCGTTTCTGCCAAGTGGGCCGTTTTTCTGAAACTCGGGGCCTGAAGCCGCTGTCAGGCTAACCCGCTTGGATTCAAAGGGATTTATATGTTATTTAATATACACTGTCAACGAACCCCCAATGGAGGCGCTACAGATATGGATCAGCTCCAATCGGAGATCAGGGAACTTGTCAGGAAGCGGCGGGCTGTGCTGCTGGCGCATAATTATCAGAGGGATGAGATTCAGGAAATCGCCGATCACACCGGAGATTCACTGGGCCTTTCCCGGATTGCGGCCTCTTCGGATGCCGAGGTTATCGTCTTTTGCGGCGTCCACTTCATGGCCGAGTCCGCGGCCATTCTTGCGCCGGAACGCACCGTCCTGCTTCCCAGGCCGGAGGCCGGCTGTCCTATGGCCGACATGATTACCCCGGAAGATGTGGAGGAAATGAGGCGGCGTTACCCCGGTGGTACCGTTGTCGCGTACGTCAACACCTCGGCGGCCGTCAAGGCCCGAAGCGATATTTGTTGTACATCAGCCAATGCCGTGAAGGTGGTTTTGTCCCTTCCGAAGTCCGAGGATCCCATTATTATGATTCCCGATCAGAACCTGGCCCGGTACGTTGCTTCCCAGGTGGACCGGAAGATTGTCTGGTGGGATGGTTTTTGCCCCATTCACCATCGATACAGGGCCGAGGACGTTCTTAAAGTCAAACGGCTTTATCCGGAAGCGGTATTTGTCGCCCATCCTGAATGCAGGCCTGAGGTGCTCGAATTGGCGGATCATATAACCAGTACGTCGGGGATGTATCGATTCGCCAGGGAGACCGGGGCGAAAGAGGTTATCGTCGGTACAGAGAAGGGTGTGCTTTACAGAATGCGCGGGGAAAACCCCGACAAGACCTTTATTCCCCTCTCCGAGGAGATGATCTGCCCTAACATGAAACTGACGACGCTCGAGGATGTCCGGGATGCACTGGTGACCATGGCGCCTGTGGTGAGGGTGCCGGAGGATATCAGGATCAGGGCTGTCATGGCCTTGGACAGGATGCTGGCCGCGCCACGGGATTAGTCTGCATCATACACACCGCTTTTCCCGCCATCTTTGAATACCAGGCGGATGTCTGTGATTCTGATACCCCGTTCCACCGATTTGAGCATATCGTAAATCGCGAGAGCAGATATCGATACGGCGGTCAGGGCCTCCATTTCCACGCCCGTTTTACCGTGGGTCGATGCAGTAGCTTCGATGCGAATGGCAGGCAGTGTCTCGTCGGGGGTCAGGTCCAGATACAGATAATCGAGCCCGATCGGGTGGGTCAGCGGGATAAGGTCGGAGGTTCTTTTACCCCCCGTGATCCCCGCGATGCGCGCCACGGCCAGTACGTCCCCCTTTGGGACATGGCCGCTGATAACGGCCTGAAGAGTGTCGGCGGAAAGGCGCACTTCACCACGGGCCACGGCGGTTCGGCGAGTCGGTTTTTTTTCGCCGACGTCCACCATGCGGGCCCGCCCCAGGTCGTCCAGGTGGGTGAGGGGACCGCTGGCGAAAAGTGTCATTTTCACTCCTCGTTGAGAAACCGGGTGATAATTACGCTGTCCCCATCAGAGAGGTCGATGAAAGATATTCCAAGACCGAAATGGCCGTTGTCAAGTTCCCGCTGGTGAATGATTTTCCCCCTGGCCTTGATGACATTGCCACGAACCCCGAGGGTTACCTCCACCTCTTCACTGGTTGAGGGCAGGGGGGCCGGGATTTCAAGGAGAATGCCTCCCTCGGAAAGGTCAAGGGTCCTGCCGGCTATCTCCAAATCGGTTCGCCCTTTTGTGTCTTTATGGGAAAAGGAAACCAGGTTCAGCGATTCGAGACGTTTGAGGCGGTCAACATATTTTCTTTTGCCCAAAATATCTCCCCTCGTTTCAGTCCGGCATTGGTCTTCGGCATGGTTAATTGGCATGAATTACGGGATAAAAACCGTCTTACATTAGCTGAACCGATACCATATTTTCCTATATATTGCAAACAGTTTGCCCGTTTCCTTTGACTTTCAGAGGGGTATTATTTATAGTCAACAGGTTTTTTCATGGGACACGAGTGTTCCATGTTTCCACTTTCATTTCAAAACCGGTAAATTGAGGCCGATTCCGTCTCCCATGGCAGATAAGATAATTTTTCCTGAAATCAATGGCGGGAAGCCATGAAAGAACAATCCTCGATGACCGAAGGATATAGGGAATGCCACATCTGCGCCGTAAAGAACAAAATGCGCGCTCGCAGGTGTTTCTACTGTACGGGAAACCTGGGCCTGCGTGACAGGATGTACTTTGAAATCAAACAGCGCCGCCGAAGAAAAAGGGCCCCCTACCTTTCAGCCATCGTCCCCGGGGCTGGTCACTGGTACACCGGGAGGCGGTATGTCGGTACATTTTTCATGGCCATGGCGCCCCTGGCGGTTGGTCTGGTCATCGCCACCTATTCCCCATGGAACTGGGGGCTTGCCATCCTCTCCGTTGCCATCTTTCTGGTATGGCTCCTTGCCCTGGTCGATTCCCGGAGGGGGTCCCACCACTTTCAAGCACCCTGCCAGGCGGCCTGTCCGGGCAAGGTGCCCTGTTCCCAATATGTTCACCTGGCCGCGGAGGGAAAGGACAAGGAATCTCTGGAACTGGTGGAGGCTGTATGCCCTTTTCCAGGCACCATCGGCAGGATATGTCATCATCCATGTGAAACGGACTGCAATCGCGGCAAGGATGGAGAGCCTGTTGCCATCTGCGCGCTGAAACGTTTCGTGAATGATCGTACCGAGCGGGCCTTCAATTTCTACAGGCGGGAAATCGAGGCTGCTCCAGTCTCTTTGGGCCACAGAATCGCCGTGATCGGCGCCGGCCCTTCGGGCCTGAGCGGCGCGCTGTTCCTCCGTATCCTTGGGTTCAGGGTTGCCATCTTCGAGGCCGGGGATTTTGGGGGAGGCACACCCGCAATCTTTGTCCCGGGCTATCGTCTGCCGCAAGAGGTCTACCGTTCGGAGGTGGAACGAATACTGGACCTTGATCTTGACCTTAACTTCGGAAAGGCAATTGGCAGGGATTTTTCCCTGAGGGACCTGCAGGAACAGGGTTTTTCCGGCGTCTACCTCGCCCTTGGAGCCATGAGAGCCATCGGTCTTCCTCACACCGGCGAGGAGAGAGAAGGATTCCTCGACGGGAGGGCGTTCCTGGAACGCGTCGTCCGTGGCGATGTGGTTAAGCTTCCAGGAGATGTTCTCGTTGTTGGGGGCGGCAACGTGGCCATGGATGTTGCCAGGTCGGCGGTCAGGTGCGGAGCCGGCAAGGTCCGGATCATCTGTCTGGAGAAAAGACCCGTTCCCCGCGAGAAACAATTTCACTACTTCAAGAATGAGTGGCGGGAAATAAAGGCGAAGGCAACCGGTGAGATCATGCCGGCGTGGCCGTGGGAGATAGATGACACCCTTGAGGAGAAGGTTGAGATAATCGGTGGAGGTTCGACGGTCTCATTTGACATTGAAGGGGGCCGT
The DNA here is from genome assembly GCA_013151915.1 of Deltaproteobacteria bacterium. NCBI lineage: Bacteria > Pseudomonadati > Myxococcota > Myxococcia > Deltaproteobacteria bacterium. The sequence goes on along the minus strand of JAADHJ010000033.1, from coordinate 106,042 downwards.
GTGGCTAAAGTCCATTGCCTGGAAGTTGAGCGAATAGATACGGATGCCAGGGGAAACCTCCTCCCGGTCCTTAAGGAGGGATCGGACTTTACGCTGAAGGCTGACTGGGTTATCACGGCAGTGGGTTCGACCCCCGATTACTCTTCAAGCGGAGGACGCCCCAAAATGAAGTTTCTTTCGGATACAGTTCCAATCGCCCTGCTTCGCAAGCCCGAGGGCTGCACCTTCCCGGTGCTCGTCGGCGGCGACTATGCTACGGGCCCGGCTTCGATCATCGAAGGGATTACCGCAGGGAGAGAAGCAGCCATGTATCTGTACCAAAGAATCGTAGGTGAACCGAAGATCAGCATCCGTTATCGGAACAGAAGGATCATGCACCCATGGCCTAACTACCCGGACAGCTTGAACAAAAGGCAAAGGCGCCGACAGTTCGTGAGTAAGAAAGCACGGGAGACAAAATCGTTTGACGAGATCTATGGGGGATTTGCGGAGATGAGCGCAAGGGAGGAGGCCGACCGCTGCATGAGGTGCGACTGGCCCCTCATGAGGGAATCGAAAGTCAAGAGGTTCCTGCGTTCCGACGATCCTCTGAAGGATGAGGGGGAAGATGTCGAAAGGAACTCAAAGCTATAGACGATCCTTACCCTGTTAAACCCTCTTTTAAAACCCTGCCTGTCCTGAGCTTGCCGAAGGGTGGAGCAGCCTGCGAGGGGCTGCACTGTGTTAAGAGTTTGTTTTTCACCAATTATGGTCTTCATCCAGGGACCTTTTTCAGGGGAGAACTTTCTAGAAGAGTTCTTCCTCCAGTCTTTTCGTCGAGATAATTTCGTGGCAATTCCGGCCCCGCCTGGCGTCAGCCGGTATCTCGGTTACCTCCACCAAAAGCAGCTGCCTGGCATATCGGATTTCAATACGGTTGCCCACAAAAACGGCTTTTCCTGGAGGGACCGGTCTGCCATCAATTTTAATATGGCCGTTTTTGCAGAGAGTGGCCGCAAGGGATCTTCTCTTCACCAGGCGGGATCGCTTAAGGTACAGGTCAAGGCGAAGGCGTTCAACCGGGGGAGTCATCATTATCATTATTGCTCGTCAGGAAAGATCTCGACGTAATATTTCTCCCGAAGTTCCTTGAGCCATTTCTTTACCTCAGGTTCTCTTCTGTTCTCTTTCCACTTTTTGATGAGGTCCTCGCGCACGTCAGCAAAAGACGGCGGCTGAACAGTTTCCCTTTTGACAAGTTGAATCAGGTGAAAACCCGCCGATGTCCGGACCGGGCCACCGATCTCCCCGGGATGCATCTTTTTGATCACCTTCTCTAGTTCCGGTAGAAGTTCCCCTTCGCCGAAGGTCCCGAGATACCCTCCCTTGGCGGCTGTCGTGGCATCCTCGGAGAACTCCGCCGCAGCCTCTTCGAACGGTTTCCCACTTTTTATCCGGGCCAACAGTTTGTCCGCTTTCTCTCTGGCCCTGTTTACCTCCAGGTCCGGGGCGTTCTTGTCCACCGCGAAAAGGATGTGGCGAACCGTGACGGAACTGGTCTCCCGGAACTTCTTCCGATACATCTTCCTGATATCCGCTTCGTTAACCTTAAGCCGTCTGCTCACAGCCAGTGACACTGCCCTGGATGCGGTGACCTGATCCCGGACCCCGTCCATGAAGGTTTTCATGGTCACTCCCTGTTGTGACAGAGTCTCCGAAAACTGTTTTTTGGTCAGGTTGTTCCTTTCGCGGATAGAGGTTATGATGTCTTTCAGTTCACCGTCATTTATCCTGACCCCGTTGTCGGTGGCCCATGCGAGGATGAGGCGTTGTTTTACCAAAGCCTGTAACGCCTCAGGAAAAAGCAGGTTCCGGTTTTCCGACTGAAAATTGCGCACATCCCGACTGGTTATGGCTGATGGTCCAACCCTGGCGACGACCCTATCGCCCGCGTTGGCGGCAACGGAAAATAAGAGGAGAACAGCCATACTGGAAAGAAAGCTTTTTCTGAACACTATTGCGATTCCTCGAGGTTGTCGGGATAGATCGTTATCTGGGCATCCTTTTTCAGGGAATCCAGCCACTCGTGAAAAAATGATTCCTGCCTTGACTGAAAGATGTCCTTCCTGATCTCCTCAGCCGCGTCTTTAAGGGGGAGCGTATGGGGTGGAATTCGATCCTCCACCTTGAAAATATGAAAACCGTATGGGGAATGGACCACCCGGCTGATGGTGCCGACCCGATACCGAAAAACCACTTTGTCAAACTCCTCGGGCATCTGTCCTTTTGCGAAAATGCCAAGATCACCCCCCTGTTTGGCATCGGGGCTCAGGGAGAACTGCTCGGCAAGCGTGGCGAAATCCTCCCCACGAAGCAATCTCGCTCTCAGGGATTTGGCCTCTCCTTCGGTGGCCACAACAATTTGCCGCGCCCTTACCATGAGAGGGAGTTTGAAATCTTTTTTATGGCTGTCGTAGTATTCCTTAATGTCATCGTCACTGACGTGGATAACGCTGTCCACCTCTTTTTCTATGACCTTGTCGATAAGCAGTTTTTCCTTTCGGTCCGCCTTCCATTCGTCAAGCTTCATCCCGATCTGTGTCAGGGCCTCGTCTAGGGTGTCCTTTGGATAATCCTCCTTGAGAAGGTTGATCTCCCTGTTGAGTTCATCGTCGGTTACGGTCAAATTCCGCATACGCGCTTCCTGCAGCAGCAGTTCGGTTTCAATGAGTTTATTCAGGAAACTCATTTTGAGCTCTTTTGCGGCGGCGGCGTTTTCCTTCCATGGTAAATGAAGGCGGTTTGCGAATCTGTCGAATTTCGCCTGAAAGGCTTCAATGGTGATGACTTGACCGTTAACCGAGGCAACCGGTTTTTCTGCGGGTCCGGCTGGAAGTGGCGACTCCGGGCGGTTTACCGCGAGGAAAAAGATGCCGCCGGCCAAAGCTGCAAGTAAGAAAATCGAGAGGATTACAATGGTTTTTCTGTTCATAGGGCAGGTTATTATCAGATCGTTATAGGGACCGCAAGGTTTCCTTAAGATACCCTATGCGATCTCCCGAACTTTCCATGGCGGAGACATCAAGCCTGAGTGTGGTCGGCGGCATGAAGGCAAGCCGACTGTCGGCGGAAAGCAGGCCAAGAAGGGCGTCCGGAGATATCCTGGCCTGAGGATGAAAGGTGACAAGGTAATAGCTTCCTGCCACGTCTATGCGTTCCACCCTGAGTCCTCTGGCAGGAATGAGAACCTCCATCCGGGTGAACAGGCCGAGAACCTCTGTCGGAAGCTTCCCGAAACGATCCGCGGTCTCCGCCCGGAGATCTTCCAGCTCGTCTAAGGTTCCGGCACTCGCCAGCCTCTTGTAAAGGGTAAGGCGTTCCCCAACGTCGGGCAGGTATTCCTCTGTGAGAAGGGCGGGAATCTCCAGGTGGATAACGGGTTCCACGGGATCTTCCGTAACCTGTCCGGTTGTTTCCCTGACGGCCCGCTCCAGGAGTTGGGAATACAGGTCGAGGCCCACCGCACCGATGTGCCCGGACTGTTCCTGTCCAAGGAGGTTGCCCGACCCGCGTATCTCCAGATCGTAGGACGCGAGTTTAAAGCCTGATCCCAGGTCAGTCAGATCCCTGAGGCCTGCGAGGCGTTTCCTGGCCTTGGATGTCAGCGATGATTGGGAGGGGATGAGAAGGTACGCGTATGCCAGGGCCGCGGAGCGTCCGACCCTACCACGGAGTTGGTAGAGTTGAGCCAGACCGAAACGATCAGCCCGGTTGATGATGAGTGTGTTGGCGTTGGTAATGTCGAGCCCGGATTCAATAATGGCCGTGGTTATCAGAACATCCAGCTCCCCCTTGAGGAAGCGGACCATGACCTTTTCCAGTGCGCCCTCCGCCATCTGGCCGTGGGCCATTCCCAAACGGGCGTTGGGTATGAGCCTCTGAACCATATCCCTGAATGCCACAATACTCGCAACCCGGTTGTGAACGATATATACCTGCCCTTTCCTTGCCATCTCCCTGACCACCGCGTCCCGGATCAGGTCCTCGTCGAAATGTCGGATTTCCGTATGGATCGCCTTGCGGTCGGCCGGAGGGGTGTGGATAAGAGAAAGATTCCGGATGCCGGAAAATGCCTGGAACAGTGTTCGGGGAATGGGAGTGGCGGAAAGGGTCAGGACGTCCACTGTCTCCCGCATCCTTTTCAGTGCTTCCTTGTTTTTAACCCCGAAACGATGCTCCTCGTCGATAACCAGCAGGCCCAGGTCCTGAAATTCTACATCCGTGGACAGGAGGCGGTGTGTCCCGATAACGATATCCACGACACCCTTCTTAACGTCCCTGAGGATGCGCTTCTGGTCTCTGGGGGATACGAAGCGGCTGAGGAGACCGACGGTAACCGGAAACGGCCCGAGACGCTGGGTGAAGTTCTCGTAGTGCTGTTGGGCCAGAACTGTCGTCGGAACGAGGACCGCCACCTGTTTACCTCCGAGAACGGACAGAAAGGCCGCCCTCAGGGCGACCTCTGTCTTCCCGTATCCCACATCCCCACATACAAGACGGTCCATGGGATGGGGCTGCATCATGTCGGAAATGACCTCGTTGATGGTCCTCTCCTGATCGGGTGTCTCCGACCAGGGAAAAGAGGCCTCGAACTCCCTGAACATGGCGTCGGGTTCCGGGAAGGATATGCCCGGAGCGGCCTGCCGTTTGGCCGCCATCGCCAGCAGTTCGTCAGCCATCAGTTTCAAAGACCGGCGGACCCGGTTCTTTGCCCGTGTCCAGGCGGCACCCCCGAGTTTGCTGAGTGCGGGTGGATTCTCCGATGAACTCCGGAATCGCTGAACCCGGTTCATGTCCTCAACGGGTACGTACAGGGAGTCCCCTCCGGCGTAGGCCAGATGGAGATAGTCGTCGCTGGATTTCGCAACCTCCATCTGTTTTAGTCCCAGATATCTACCGATCCCGTGTTCGATGTGGACCACAAAATCACCCGGAGCAAGAGACCCTATGGGGAGGTCCCATTCCGGGAGAAAAGGCCGCCTGGATTTATGTCTTTTGACCCGACCGAACAGGTCCGAGTCGCTGATGAAGCCGATTTTTCGCCCGGGGATGGAAAACCCGCTGGACAGGGGAACGCTCACCACATTAATGCCCTGCCACTGTTTCAGCCCATCCGTTGTCGTCCGTCTGTTGATCTCCCGGCTGATGCCGGAAAAAAGCGCAAGTATCCTGTCAGCGGCCCCGTTGGAATGGGCGGCAATGACAATTCGATCATACCGGCCTTCCTCGAGAAATTGTCCCAATTCACGGAATCTGTCCGGCTGGGACGAGGGTGCACCGGGTGGCAGAAGGGGCGGACATCTGTAGGAACGGCTGTCCCCGCAGTCGAAAGACCGGATCTGCAGAATGTTGTTACGGTTAAGATCTGCCATAACCGCCTTCGGGTTGGCGTAGACCTTGTCGGGAGAAGGGGCTTCCTTCGAGTGCCGGAGGCCGGCGGAGGCCATGAAATCCTCCATCCCACGGAGGATCTCCTCCGGTTCCAGAAGGACAACGATGCATCCCGGGGAAAAATGATCCGTCGGGAGGCTTTGGATTCCGTAAATAGTCGGAAGAAAATTGACAATACCCGGAAAATCCAGGCCCTGATCCCATGGGATCAGGGCCCTCTCCCGTTCCCTGGATGAAAGCCCCTGAGCCAGGAGAAGATCGCTGAGGCGTTTACGGCCCCGGGAAAGGATCTCAGGGGTTCGCAGGACTTCCGTCACAGGGAGCACAACGGCGGTATCCACCTGTTTCAGGCTGCGCTGATTCTCAGTGTCGAAGGTCCGGATGGACTGCACGGAGTTTCCCCAAAGTTCAATCCGCACGGGAAACAGGTGTCCGGGGGAAAAGATATCCAGAATACCACCTCTCACCGCCATCTCGCCCAACTGGGAGACCGAAGGCACCCTTGTATATCCCAGGGTCGACAGATTCTGAAGGGCCGGTTCCCGGTCCATGTCCTCTCCGGAGTTGATTGTCATGGAAATATGGGCCAGCAGGTCTGGAGGGATGGTGGGTTGGAGGAGAGCCGGAGCGGGAATTACTATCGGCGCGGCACCGGACCCCGCTGCGAGAAGACAACTGATTCTAAGGGAGGATCGCTCAATGTCGGGGAGCATCCTCTCGTATGGAAGCGCTTCCTCCGGAGGAAGGAAGCCGACATTGCGTCCGGGCAGGAAGAAGGAGAGATCATCCCTGAAGGTTCTGGCCCTTTCGTCGTCCGGGGTAACGATGACAAGATGGTTCGGATCCGGAAGGGAAGCGGCCAGACAGGCTGCGGCCGGGAGGCCGAGGCCGGAGATGGACGAAACCCTGCGCTGATCAAGATCCTCCAGGATCTCTGTGAGAGGAAACATCCTAGGAATCGGCGTCGCTGATACGATCGATGATGTCCGATGTGGAAATCCCGGGGTAAAAGGGAAGACTGTAAACCTCGCCCCCGTGAGATTCTACGAATTCACGTCCGATGATATCTTCCACGGACCAGTCTCCACCCTTGACCAGTACGTGAGGGATCACCACCTTGACCAGTTCAAGGGGAGTCGATTCTGAAAATGGAACCACCGCGTCAACCCATCTCAGGGAGAGGAGAACCTCCGCTCTCTCGGCTTCAGTAAGGATAGGACGGCCCGGTCCTTTGAGTCTTCGGACGGACTGATCCGAGTTGATCCCAACGACCAGGATGTCACCCAGGTCCCTGGCCTGTTTAAGATATCTCGTGTGTCCCGGATGGAGCAGGTCGAAACAACCGTTCGTAAAAACGATCTTTCTCCCCTTGGCCCTCCAGTCCGCCGCTGCGCGGGAAATGGACTCCATGGTATAGAAGCCTGGTGTCATTCCATGAGTTCCTTAACCGTGGCCAGGAGAAGGGGAAGCATTATCTCGTGATGGCCGACGAGTGAGTACCCTTTCCCGGATTCTGAGGTGGGGCGCTGCACAACATTGACCCGGGGCCGATAGTGCTGAACAAAATCCATGTCGACGGTTGTCAGGTTGGCGATGGGATTGCCCAGATTGCGTGCGAGAGAAAACGCCTTGAGAAAAATCTCGGGAATAATGACAGCGGACCCAAGGTTTATGAATACACCGTCGTCCAACGCAGCTACCTGTCGTGCGAAGAGGCGGAAGTCGCTCAAGGTCGCCGCTCCGGTGGATGCACCGTCGCAGGAAGGGTGCATATGGATAATATCCGTGCCGATGGCCACGTGAACCGTTGCCGGGATAGTGCACCGATAGGCCGTTGCGAAGATGCTGGAAGATGTGTGGGGAAGCATTCCTTCCTCTATGAGGCGTCCCACGGCAAGACCGATCCCCTCGTTGACCTTGGTCCCATCCCGGATAGCGCCGTTCAGGGCGGTCGCGGTTTCCTCAGCCATCCCGAATAGCCCGGAACCCAGCGCCGCCCCGACATCCTCGGATGTCCTTCCGAGAAGTGCCAGTTCATAATCGTGAATGATTGCGGCGCCGTTGGTGGCGATTCCGGTGAGAATCCCGGATTCCATGGCGTCGGCAAGGAGAGGTCCCAATCCGACCTTCAGGGGGTGGGCGCCCATGCCGAGGAGTACCCCCTTTCCGTCGCCACGCGCGCGTACAATGGCCTCGGCCACCTCCTGGAAATCCCTTGATGCCAGGATTGTCGGCAACCCGTTTACAAAATCCGATAGATACGATTTCCCGAGATAAGGGGTGCCCAGCTCTCCGGAACTCACCTTGCAATCCCTTGTGAACACCGAATAGGTCTTCAGGCCGGAAAGGTCAAGGTCCGCCAAGGGGGTCTTTTTATATGAACCACTCATAATTGTCTTGTGATAGGCCGGAGGCCTTTCAGTTCCATTTTCAGGCCTCCTGCCGGGCGAAAAGCCGGATCTCAATAAGTTCGGCAATGATATGGAGGATCAGGTGGTGGACCTCCTGGATGCGGGGGGTGGATGTGTTATCCACATTGAGGCAGATGTCGCATAGAGGGGCCATCCGGTCGCAGTCGGCCCCTGTAAGTCCCACGGTCAGCATGGATCGGGTGTTGGCGCTTTCCAGAGCACGGAGGATGTTGGGGGACGCGCCACTGGTGGATATGGCCACCAGTGCGTCGTTTTCCCGGCCCAGGGCCGCCACCTGTTTGCTGAATACCTGTTCGAAGGAATAGTCGTTTGCGATGGAGGTGAGGACGGAGGAGTTTGTGGTAAGCGCCAGACAGGCCAGAGGATGCCTTTCCATGAGGAAGCGGCCGACAAGCTCGGCGGAGAAGTGCTGAGCATCCGCCGCGGAGCCTCCGTTTCCGGCCACAAGGATCTTCCCGCCCTCACTGAGAATTCTGGTCAGGCTGCGGGCGGCGTAATCTATTTTTCCGGCGGCCGATTCGCAGTATTCCTGCTGGGTCTGAGCACTCTCGCGACCCCTTTGCCTGATCAGATCCTCGAGTTTCTTCATCCGGTTGTTCTCTCCCGCCCTTCCGTTTCGCGCCCCGCCGGTATATCTCTATTTATAGGGTCGTAAAAAGTCCCTTAATGGCTTTTTACTCCACGGAAAGCGAAAAGTGTCATTTTCACTTTCCTCACAAATCTTCGATTTGGGCGCCCTTCAGTGGGCGCGTTGATGACTTTTTGCGAAGTCATCACTACTGATTGCTCAACTGGAAAGCGATTCCTTCCAGGTCAATGGCGAAGTCCATGTTTTTCAGGACAATCCCGGGCGGAACCTTGAGGGTTGCAGGAGTGAAGTTCAGGATTCCTTTTACACCGGCGTCAATGAGGTCGTGGGCGACCTTCAACGCCGTCTCGGGATTGACGGCGATAAGGCCGATGTGAATCCCGAGGTCCGATATCACCTGCGGCATCATGTCCATGCCGAAAAGTGGAATGTCCTGAAAGGAACCCATCTCCACCAGAATCGGGTCCTTTTCAAAGATAACCGATATTCTGAAGCCTCGCTTGGCCAGTGAATCGGTTCCCAGGAGGGCGAAGCCCAGATTCCCCGCCCCTACAAGGGCGCACATCCACGGGCGATCTATCCCAAGCGCCATTTTGATGTCCATCTGGAGGTTTTCCACGTAATATCCCACCCCTCTTACCCCGAACTCCCCGAAATAGGCGAAATCCTTCCTGATCTGGGCTGGATTGGTCCCGCACTTACGGGCAATGTCGGATGACGATACAATCTTGCTGCCCGATTTCCTGAGTTCCTCCAGACAGCGATCATACAGGGATAACCGCCTGATGGTCGCATCAGGTATCTTGATTCTGCTTACCTTTTTAAACACCATCGTTCACCTGCCTCACAAGGGTTATGGCCTTTTCCAAATCCTGCACGGTCTTGTCCAGGACGGTTATGGCATAATCGGGATTGTGAACGGGCACACTTGCCCGTATGAACAGAAAATTGTGCCGGCTCTTTTTCAGGATATTTCTGGCCCTGGTGATATTCCCGGAGCCCGCCTGCGACCGGGCGATCGCTTTCTTGGCTTCCTTGAGTTTTACGTCGACCGACTCAATCTTCTCTAGCAGCTCTTTTTTCCACTTTGTGACCAGAACTCCGTAGCCATCGCCGTGACATGAATCACAGGCGGCGGAGATGTCCTTCGTGGAGGGGCCGCTGACTGCCGTACCGTAACCCGTGGTGTCCTGGGAGGGGATGTGACAACCGTTGCAGCCTACCTGGCTGATGTACATTGGTGAGGGCATCGGATCAATCCCGTCGGCGCCCAGTCCCCTGTAAAGGGATAAAATAGCTCCGTGCTTGTTCTCATGGCAGGATGAACAGTCCAGCCGTCCCAGTTCGGAACCCTTGGGGATGGAATGCCTGATAAGATCATGGCAATCCTCACACTTGACATTATGGTCCGTGACGTGCTTTCGGTGCAGCGCCATCTCCGGCTGCGACGTGTCGATCTTCATGCGCCGTTTATGGCATCCAATGCATCGGTCCTCCGATACATCGCCGTTGCCCCTGATGATGTCGGGATGACACCTGGTGCATCGGACACCTCTCGCCATGTAATCGGTGTGGTCGAAGTTCCTGTTCATGGACAAGGTGTGTTCCTGTGTCGTGCCGTGGCAAAGGCGGCATCTGGCAGTGGATTGACTTTCATCCCGGTCTTTGAAATGGCATATGAAACAGGTGTTTTCATCAACAGTGACATGGTTGCCCATGACAATCTGGGAATGACAGGTGGCACAGCGGAGGATCTTACCCCTTCGCAGCTGTCCAAGGTGGGGACGATGGTCGAAAAGGATGTCCTCGCGGAAGGAAACCTTCCCGTTAAGAAGGCGTTTTGAGTGGCATCCCTCTTTCAGACAACCCGCATCGCTGACATTAGCCCTGAGCCTTTCACTGTAGGAGCGGGTCATGTAGCCGGCTACCTGTTTAATGGCGCCCCAATCGGGTGTCAACTGTCCGGCGGTCGGGGGCGGGTTGTGACACTCAACGCATGGTACTTTGTTGTGGGTGGATTTCTTCCAATCCTCGTAGTAAGGACGCATGATATGACAGGCGTTGCCGCAGAAAAGGGGCGATCGTGTGATCTCCAGGAGGCTCCATGCGCCGATAATAAGGGCGATGAGAACGAGGAGAAGCACCTCGTAAAAACGAAGTTTTCTCCTCCCTTTAAACATCTTCCCCACCGGTCGCTTGAAGTCCAACGGCACGTCCTCTGACAGGCTCACCCATACCCCAACCCTAATATTGTTTCACCGGAGCTTGTGAACAACCCTACCGTTTGAGATTTTTAGCACACCTGTGCGAGAGGTGTCAATGGAGATGGGAGTTTTCGGTTTTATGCAGGAGGGGAGATATACCCCACCTGCGCATATGGCGCTCTGGTGGGGTACAAATACAAATGATCAGTGCAACTCCTGAATGGCCGAATAGACAATGAGTATGATCATGATCAGACCGATTCCATAGGCGGTGAATCCGACTATACGCGCCCAGATGAGGGTCATCCTACTGGGTGGGGTCGTGCTGATGGATTCCAGTTCGCCATTTTCGACAAGCCTCTCGTACTCCAGGGGTCTTTCGTGCCGCAGTTCTTTCTCTGTGACCCTGCCGGTGAAAATAACGAAGTCCAGAGGGAATTTCTCCGGCCTGAGGTGGGTATTGAAAAAATGGATCGTAAAGATGAAACCGGCAGCCAGGAGGGCCTCGTCGGAGTGGAGAATAATGGCGACGTTGAAAACCCATCCGGGCATGAATTTGGCGAAAAATACCGGGAACCAGAGTAAAAGTCCCGAGACTCCGATAATTCCCACCCCCCAGAAGACCGCCATGTAGTCGAACTTCTCCCAGTAGGTAAACCGGTCGAATCTGGGCCGTTCCCCCAACCCCAGAAACCATCGGAAGTGGGCTATTATGTCATCTACATCCTTTATCCACGGCATCATCGAATTGGGGCCTAATAACCATTTGAAAAACGGTTCCTTCCTCACCCTGACGATGTAGTAGAGGGCGAATGCGAGATGCAGGAAAAAGTATAGGAACGTAATTAACGCGAAAAAGCGGTGGATATAGGCGGCGGTCTGAATCCCGCCAAGAAGATTTGCCCATCCCTTGGCCCACGCGGACTCGTTGAACTTCAAGGGCATTCCGGTGAGCACGAGCCCGAGAAAACTGATAATTATAAGGGCGTGGAGGAATCGGTGATAGTAGGTGAAGCGAAGATACCACTTGTCCTCCAATCCCGCCTGGTCAACATGCATTGAATCGTTCATTTTGCAACCCTCCCAGGGCGATGCCCGCGCTTAATCCCGCTTTTTCCGCTCATCATGATAGGCTCTTAGGAACCAGAGAATGGTGTGGATTCCGAAAAAGATGAATACCCCTGAAAGCAGGATCACCATAGCCAGATAGACATAGTAAAGGCCGGGATCTTTTTTCACGTCGTGGTAGTCAGCGTGGGGCATGTACCGGACGAAGTTTTCGTTGGCTCCCACATGGCATTTTCCGCATGTTGTTACAAGATTGTCCGGGTTGATCATGGATGCCGGATCCTCCTTGGGCAGGATGTTGTGGGCTCCGTGGCAATCAGGGCATTGGGCCGCAGCGGTGTCGCCCAACCCGGTGACCTGGCCATGGTACGTGTTCTTGAAGGTGGCATCAGCCTCAGGATGGCATTGGGAACAGCGTTTCGTTACGGTAACCATGAACTCCTTGTCCATTGCCCTGTCTATTCGGTGATTCCCATGGCAGGAGGGGCATGTGGGCGCATCCTTCGATCCAGACGCATACAGTTTACCGTGAACGCTTTGCCTATAGGTCTTAACGATGCTTGCGTGGCACTTTCCGCACGTGTCGTCGACATTTGCACGGTTCACCCTGGAGGCCGGATCCTTCGAGGACTTGATGTCATGGCTTCCATGACAGTCGTTGCATACGGCCGAGGAGACTATCCCGCTTTTGATGAGGACGATCCCGTGCATGCCGGCCTCGTAATCGCTGCAGACCTTCGAATCCAGTGAGGGATGTCTAGAGGCAATCTCCACAGAACCGTGGCACTTGCAGCAGGTTGCGGGGATGTTAAGGGCAAAAACGTGGGAACGGGTATTGTCGGGGGGCAGGATGTCATGCTTGCCGTGGCAATCGCTGCAGGTGGGCAGATCGGATGCGACCTCGGCGTTGCTCCTGGCATGAATGCTGTTTGCCACCGATTCGGCAACATCATCGTGGCAGTTGGCGCACTGAACCTTCTTCACGGTCTCACCGTGTTCGTCCTCAACATCCGCCAGGTCCTCGTGGCAGTCCGTGCAATCCAGATCCCCATGGACCGAACCGGCGAAGGTTTTCTCATCGATGTAAAGGGATTTATCCTGTCCATCGACGGTTTTTGTCAGATCCTTGTCGGAGTGGCAATCGAGGCAGTCGGATGTTGACAAAGCGGCGGCGGGCGAAGCAATGAGAAGAAGGACCGTGGCGGCAATAAGAAAGGGCCTCATTATTTCCAACCTCCCACTTGTCGTGCCCGGGGCGGCGATGCTCCCGGACAGCTTGAAATAGTTCACATTTTCACATAAACGGTTTTTTAAACGGGGAGGGGGTTGATTCCCTCCCCGGGGTCCATTTCTGTTCCAGGCCAAGGCTTAATCGCCGTCGTCGGCCTATTGCTGAATTCCTCGCGATCCCGTCATTCAGATCTTGAAAACCAGCAGGAAGGAGATAACCAGGGCGTAGATAACGAGAGATTCGATCATGGCCAATCCGATAATCATGAACGTCATGATCTTGCCGGATGCTCCGGGATTCCTGGCAAGCCCCTCTACGGCTCCTTTTACAGCCAGGCCCTGGCCGATACCGCCGCCCAAGGCGGCAATGCCGATGCCCAGGCCCGCGGCCACGGCAACGCCTAAACCTACCAGCTCCGGAAGAGCGCCGGCTTCGGCCGCGAAGGCCGCAGGTGCCAGAATAAGCAGGAAGAGTATGGCAAGAAGCGTGGTGATGTAAGGTCTTTTCATCGAGTTCTGCCTCCTTTCTCGAATGTTATTTTTGTCGAGTTGGTATGTCAGTGAGCCTCTTCAAGGGCTCCAGTTATATAGATGATTGACAGCAGTGTAAATACGAAAGTCTGGATGAAGGCGACAAAAAGCCCGAGTCCCATGAAGATTACAGGGACCAATAGCGCAACAAGGCTCATGAATGTCGCGAGAACCAGGTGATCCCCGAACATATTGCCGAAAAGACGGACAGACAGGCTCAATACCCGCGCAAGGTGACCTATGATCTCGATGGGTAAAATCAACCAGGCCAGCCACCAGGCTGGTCCGAGAAAATGTTTGATGTATTTTGCCCCGTGGGTTTTTATGCCGACAATATGTGTCGTCACGACGATGACGATGGCACACGCGAGGGTGGTGTTGTAGTTGGCCGTTGGGGCTTCGAAGCCCGGTATGTTGCCCAGCAGGTTGGAAAAGAGGATAAAGAAGGCCGTCGTCCCGATGAGGGGAAGAAACCGCTTGGCCTCTTTGCCCATCATGCCCTCCATGAATGTGAGAATTCCCGAAATGGCAAGTTCCAGAAGGTTGGTAAGGGACAGGGTCTTCTCATGGGGCATGATCCTTCGATCTTTCAGAGATCTGTTAACCAGGACGGCAAGAGCGATGATAATAATGGAAACCAGGGCACCGTGGATGATGGGTGCAGGATCTATCCCCTCAACCCGCGCAAGGGCTGTAAACAGGGGGGTGTGATCCAGAAAGACGAACGTCTCCGATGCCATTTATAACTCCTTTGCATCCCTTTTTGACAACCCCGTAAAAGTCTCTTTGCCTGCTTCCATCCCCACCCCGGAATGCACGTTTCGCATACATCCTGCTTGATGGGTTTTCTTACTAGCCCGTTATTTATTAACGGGAAAGAAAAAAATGTCAAACATTAAGCCGGTTGGAAGCGCCGACAGACCCAGGATCATGGCAATGGGTGATGCCACGTTCCAGTAAAGGATACCGGCGATAACGGCCCCTGTAATTCCGAGTTTAAAGAACTGCAGAAACGCTATCAGCGCCCTGCCCGCTCCGTCGCCGGCCACAAAATTCTGGATGGCCCGTTCGGTTCCAATAAAATTCAGGAGAATGAGAACACCGCCCAGGGTAAACCCGGCAGCATACTCTCCCGAAGAAAACGCAAGGGAAACTCCGGCGGGAATCAGGCTGAGTGCGAGAATCCAGAGTTTGATCCGCCTGAGCCGGGGTCCACCGTCAGAAGTGATCATCCGTTTCTTCCTCGAAGGCCCCGTCGCGAACGGCCCTTATCAACGCGCGGACACCCGCTGCGAAACCCAGGCCAAGGAACAGAAGAGTGAGCCATGGAGAGGTATCGAACTTCCTGTCCAGAAAGATCCCCAAAAGAAGCCCTATGATGACAGCGGCTCCCATTTCCAGCCCGAGGCTGCTGTATTTTAAAAGATCATAGAAATGGCGCGGCTTTGGCATCCTAAGGTTCCACCCCCACCCCAGGATGTACGCTTAGCGCACATCCTGCTTGATGGACTGTTTGCGGGTTCATCGTACCCGCACTGTCGACTACCGTCGCGCCGCCGGCCCTCGTTTCGACGAAATAGGACAGAACCTCATCCGGGAGTTCAACTCGGTCGAAAATCAGGACAAAAAGTTCCATCAGGGACTCCCGGAAAATCAGGCCACAACCTAGCAGAGTGATTTTCAGATTGTCAATATGATAGTGTCGTAAAAAGTCCATACATGGCTTTTTACTTCACGGAAAGCGAAAAGTGTCATTTTCACTTTCCTCACAAATCTTCGATTTGAGCGCCCCTCAAAGGGCATATTGATGACTTCTTGCGAAGTCATCAATACCCGACCACCGACAGTTTTCCGGAATTCAGCCTATGACACCGGCAAGGGTCGACTATGTAGGACGCTCCGCCGTCAGGACGGTACTGAGGGCCTTTTCGTGGGCCTCAAGGGTACGCGCGACATCGGAAGCGGTGTGTGCCAGGGAAACGAATGCCGCCTCGAATTGTGACGGCGCCATGTAGATCCCCTCCTTGAGCATGGTGGTGAAGTAGACGCTGAATTCTGCGGTATCGGAGGATTTGGCTTTGGAAAAGTTGTCCACAATCCCGGTGGTAAAAAAGGTGGTAAACATGGAACCTGCCCGGTTGAAGGCAAGGTCCGCCCCAAGCTTCCGGTTAATGTCGGCGAACCCTTTCTCCAGGGCTGCGGAGGTCCTTTCCAATATACCGTATGTGTCCGGTTGGGATAGGATTTTCAAGGTGGCGATGCCGGCGGCCATGGCCAGGGGATTACCCGATAAAGTTCCCGCCTGATAGATGGCTCCCTCAGGCGCCACCTGGGACATGTACCGGGCCTTTCCGCCGTATGCTCCCACCGGCAGCCCGCCTCCGATAATCTTGCCCAGCGTCGTCAGATCCGGATCAATACCGTAAAGCTCCTGGGCCCCGCCGTAGGAGACCCTGAAACCGCTCATGACCTCGTCGAAGATCAGTAAAGCGCCTTCAGCAATAGTCAGATCCCTCAACCCCTGGAGGAATCCCTCACGGGGCACGATGACGCCCATGTTGCCGGGAATGGGCTCAACGATTACCGCGGCAATCTCACCCGCGTTCTCACGGAACAGATCCTTTACGGATTGAAGGTCGTTGAATTCAGCTACGAGGGTATTTCGTGCAAAATCGGCGGGTACCCCGGGGCTGTCGGGTACACCGAGCGTAAGGGCGCCTGATCCTGCATGGACCAATAGGCCATCGGAATGCCCGTGGTAGCAGCCGTTGAACTTGACGATCCGGTCCCGCCCCGTGACCCCACGGGCAACCCGGATTGCACTCATCGTAGCCTCAGTCCCGGAATTGACCATGCGTACCTTCTCCATGGAAGGTACGGCGGAGATTACCATTCTGGAGAGTTCCGTTTCCATCTCCGTGGGAGCGCCAAAGCTGGTACCGTTCCCGGCAGCGCTTATAATGGCGTCGAGGACCCTTTCATTGGCGTGTCCGGCGATCATGGGGCCATAGGAACCTACATAGTCCACGTAAACCTTTCCATCGACATCCTCTATGGAGGATCCAACGGCCTTTCTGATGAAAAGTGGAACCCCCCCAACGGATTTAAAGGCCCTGACCGGACTGTTGACGCCGCCGGGCATTACGGCCTGCGCCTCGGAAAAAAGATCGGCGGATCTGGTCATCCCGATACCCCCTGTTTGGGAAAATATCCTTAAAATTCAATGAGTTTCCATCTACCATAGCCGTTGGACCCTGTCAAGAAAAAAGGTGGCAAAATCCCTCAAATTGTACTATTCTTCTTGGCGTTTGGCTACCTTGGCGCTTGGCTGCAAAAAATTTCACATCCGAATCAATTATATGTAGACATCCGGCATTGTTTTTTGTATACATTCTTCCCGGAACTTTAGACACGATCTGATTCGAATTCCCGGCTGCTGTGGTATTAATCCGGGGGGGGAGGTATTTCCGGTGAAAGAGGAACTTGTCCTCAGTTATCTACCTGTCTTCATCTTCCTTCTGGTCGTGGGATGCGTGGGCGGTGGGATGATACTCATGTCCGTTTTTATGGGCAGAAAAAATCCCACCGAGGAAAAAAATTCCACCTATGAATGCGGCATGGTGCCCATCAAGGGCGCCAGAGGACGTTTCGACGTCCGATTCTACCTTATCGCCATGCTGTTTATCCTGTTCGACGTCGAAATAGTGTTTCTGTATCCATGGGCGGTCCTGTTTGATCGTTTCGATCCGATTATCTTCGGTTTTATCGAGATGGCCCTCTTTATCGCAGTCCTCCTCTTCGGCTATATCTATGTATGGAGGAAGGGCGCCCTGGACTGGTCATGAGCAAAAACCCCACCCACGTTTATAAAGGTCCGCACCCCGATGAGGGCAATATCATTCTCACGACGGCCAGTTGCGCCATCAACTGGGCGCAGAGATCCTCATTGTGGCCCCTTGGGTTCGGCCTGGCCTGTTGCGCCATCGAGATGATGGCCTCCGCGGCCGCACGGTATGACATCGCCCGTTTCGGCATGGAGGTATTCAGATCTTCTCCCAGGCAGGCCGACCTTATGATCGTGGCCGGGACCGTGACCAATAAAATGGCGCCGGTGCTCAAGAAGCTCTACGATCAGATGGCCGACCCCAAATGGGTCCTGGCCATGGGAAGTTGCGCAACCTGCGGCGGGGTCTTTCAGACCTACAGTGTTGTCCCCGGGGTGAACAAGGTTGTTCCGGTTGATGTCTATGTTCCCGGATGCCCTCCGCGTCCCGAGGCTCTCATCCATGGGCTCATGACCCTTCAGATGAAGATTGACGGCCAGTCGAACTTTTCCGCGCTGCCCCGCAAGGTTGCGCCTGGTTTTACGGGCCCGGATAAAAAGGAGACGATTTGACGGTTAACTGGAATCGTCAGAACTTCGCGGCGGAGGATCCGGAGGAGCATCCCGCGGTTTTGGCACTTCGAAAAGCATTTTCAGGCGCTGTTCGGGAGGTTGAATCGTTTCGCGGTGAGGTCTGGGTGATTATTGCGCCCGAAAAGTGCAGGGATGCGTTACGTTTTCTCAAGACTGACCCGGAATTGGCCTTCGATTTTCTCTCAGATGTTACGGCCGTCCACTGGCCCGCCAGGAAAGAGGCCCCCTTCGATGTTGTCTATCAGATATTCTCCATCGCCAACAAAATGCGCTTCCGGCTCAAGATAAGGGTTTCGGAAGGGCAGAAGGTCGACAGCGTCTGCGGGTTGTGGCGGGGGGCCGACTGGCTGGAACGGGAGGTTTTCGACCTTTTCGGTATTCCCTTTGCGGACCATCCGGACCTGAGAAGGATACTCATGCCGAGTGATTTCGAAGGATATCCCCTGCGTAAGGAATTTCCCGTCGGAGGACGGGAAAAGTGGTGAGGGAGGAATAGATGGCCAAGCAGGAGGTAATGACCATCAACATGGGACCTCAGCATCCTTCCACCCACGGTGTCCTCAGGATCATCCTGGAGCTCGAGGGCGAAGTGGTGGTCAATGCGGTCCCCGACATCGGGTATCTGCATAGGGGTGTTGAGAAACTCGCCGAAGACAAGAAGTACCTTCAGGTCCTTCCTCTCACCGACCGGCTGGACTATCTTTCCTCCGGAACCAACAACCTCTCATACATCCTGGCAGTGGAAAAACTCCTGGGGATAGATGCCCCGCGCCGGGCCCGGTATATCAGGACCATCTTTGCCGAACTGTCCCGAATGATGAGTCACCTGGTGTGGCTGGGCACCCACGCGGCCGACATCGGCGCCCTGACGGTCCTTCTTTACGGATTCCGGGAGAGGGAATTCATCCTGGATATCATAGAGGAGACCGCCGGTACCCGCATGATGATGACCTACTTCCGTCCCGGAGGTGTTGTCCGTGACCTCCCGGTGGGTATTGAGGCGAAGATCATCGCCTTCCTTGACAAGTTCGATGTCCGCGTCAATGAGTACGAGAGGCTTTTGACCAAGAACCGCATCTGGATGAAGAGAACCAGAAAGATCGGGGTCATCAGTCGGGAGGACGCCGTCAGCCTGGGCCTTTCCGGACCCGCCATGCGTGCGTCAGGTGTAGATTGGGATATCCGGAGGGACGAGCCTTACGAGGCGTACGACGAGATTGACTTTGACGTTCCCGTCAGGACCGATGGAGATATCTACGCAAGGTATCTTGTCCGGCTCGCCGAAATGCGGCAGAGCTCCCGGATGATAAGACAATTGGTCGAGGGCATTCCCGAAGGACCTTTTATCGAGCGCACCGCCAAGTACGTCTTCCCCGACAAGGATCGCCTGAAAGACTCAATGGAGGCCATGATCCATCACTTCAAGCTGGTGGTGGACGGGTTGGCTCCGCCCAGGGGGGAAGTATATTCCACCATCGAATCGCCCAAGGGCGAGATCGGTTTTTATATCGTCAGCGACGGAACCCCAAAACCATACCGCCTCAGAATCCGTCCACCTTCATTCGTTAACCTACAGTCCCTCGTGGACATGGCCAAGGGGCATATGCTGGCCGACGTGGTGGCCATCATCGGAAGCCTTGATATCGTTTTAGGGGAAATTGACCGATGACGGCGCCCCCGGGATACTTCAAAGCCGACGACGTCAGGGCCATGGAAAGTATTGCCGGCCGCTACCCGATGAAGGCATCCGCCATCATGCCTCTTCTTCACTTCATCCAGGGAAAGAAAAAATCTCTGGCTGAGGAGGATCTGGTCTTTGTCGCAGACCTGCTTGAGGTCCCCCACGTGAGGGCCTTTGAGGTGGCCACCTACTACACCATGTTCTTCACGGAGCCGATGGGCAGGCATCTGGTCCAGATCTGCCGTAGCATGAGCTGTTCTATCAATGGATCGGATGAGGTCCTCGAGGCGCTTGAAAAGGAATTAGGCATAAAGGTAGGACAGACCACCCCCGACAATGCATTCTCCCTGGTGGAAGTGGAGTGTATAGGGGCATGCGACCAGGCTCCGGCCCTGATGGTTGATGCGGACCTTTACCGGCAGGTTTCGGCCGACGGTGTGGGGTCTATCCTTGAATCATACAGGCAGAAGGCATAGCGCTTTGAAAATCCTGACCCGAAATATCGACCGGCCCAATCCTGCGCATATAGATTCCTACCTGGTCAACGAGGGATACATTGCTCTCCCCAGGGCCTTGAACGAAATGGCGCCCGACGAAGTCATTGAAGAGGTCAAGCTTTCCCGGCTCAGAGGAAGGGGCGGGGCGGGGTTTCCCGCGGGCATGAAGTGGGACTTTGCATCCCGGGACCGGCGTAGCCCGAAGTTTATCATATGCAATGCGGACGAGGGTGAACCCGGGACCTTCAAGGACAGGATTTTGATAGAAAACGACCCCCATGCCATCCTGGAGGGCATGGCGTTGGCTGCCTATGCGGTGGGGGCCGAGCATGGTTTTATCTATATTCGCGGTGAATACCCCTTCGGGGCCAAGGTCCTGGAAAGGGCCATTAAAGAGGCTGAGGACAGATCATTTCTGGGAGAGAACATCCTGAACTCGGGCTTCAATTTCACGGTAACCGTACACCGGGGCGCCGGGGCCTACGTGTGCGGAGAGGAGACCGCCCTCATCGAATCCCTGGAGGGAAAGAGGGGGCAATCCAGAATTCGCCCCCCGTTCCCGGTCAACGTCGGCTACAGCAGCCTGCCTACCGTTGTAAACAACGTTGAAACGCTCGCTTCCATAGCTCCAATACTTCTGAGAGGCGGTGGTTGGTATGCCGGGATCGGAACGCCGGAGTGTCCCGGGACAAAGCTTTTCTCCGTCAGCGGCCACGTGGCAAAACCCGGGGTCTATGAACTGCCCATGGGGGTTACCCTGCGTGAACTTATCTTTGAGCACGCCGGGGGGATGCGGGACAATCGCAGTTTTAAGGCGGCTTTTCCGGGAGGCGCTTCCTCCGCCTGCCTTGACGTGTCGCAGCTTGATGTAAAGCTGGACTATAATGCCCTGGCTTCGGCCGGCAGCATGCTCGGGTCCGGTGCCGTCATGGTCCTTGACGACACCGCCGACATGGTCAAGGTCACCCATGTGCTCATCAGGTTTTTCGAGCACGAGTCCTGCGGGAAGTGTACCCCCTGCAGGGAAGGCCTTTACTGGGTCAGGAGGATATTCGACAGAATCCTGGAAGGCCGCGGCACCGTGGCCGACCTGGATCTGCTTTCGGATGTATGTGAGAGCATTCGGACTACATCCTTCTGCGGGCTGGGAGAGGCATCGGTCAGCTGTGTTACGAGCACCATGGAAAAGTTCCGGAATGAGTACATGGATTACGTGAGAGGCGAGGACCCGGCCGGCGGAACGTTGGAGGAATCATCATGATGGTCCGCCTGGTAATAGATGGCAAGCAGATCAAGGTGGACGGGCATATTAATGTCCTTACCGCCGCGAGAAAACTCGGCATCCATATTCCCACTTTCTGCCATCACCCCATGCTGAGCGAGCTTGGTGCCTGCCGCATGTGCCTGGTGGAGGTGGAGGGAATGGGCAAGCTCCAGACGGCCTGCACCCTTGCGGTCCTGGAAGGCATGGAGGTAAGAACCGACACGCCCCGCGTCCAGAAGGCCAGGAGGATGATGCTGGAATTTCTCCTCATCAACCATCCCCTCGAGTGTACCGTGTGCGATGCCTCCGGGGAATGCACCCTTCAGGATCTTGCCTTCAAGTTCGGAAGCGGCGAGACCAGGTTCAGCGAGAAAAAGAGGGTCCTGAGGGACCATATCATCAGCCCCCTGATCGACCGGAATCTTAACAGATGCATACAGTGCAAAAGATGCGTCAGGATATGTGACGAGGTCCAGGGGGTGACGGCCCTGGGAATGTCCTACCGCGGCGCTCAAACGGTCGTGGGCCCGTTCATGGAAAAGTCCCTTGATTGCGAATACTGCGGACACTGTATCTGGGCATGCCCGGCGGGGGCTATTACCTCCAGGGCCATGAAGGAGACGTTCCGTACATGGGAGATGGACAAGATGGAATCCATCTGCCCCTTCTGCAGCATGGGGTGCACTCTGCTCTACAACCATAGGGAGAACAGGGTGCTCAAGGTGACCAATGCGGAAAACAGGGGGATCAACAACGGCAGCCTGTGCTCCAGGGGTTTTTTCGGATACGATGTCATCAACAACCCCGAGCGGCTTAAAACCCCCCTGATCCGGAAGGACGGTGAACTGGTCGAGGTCTCCTGGGACGAAGCTCTCGCCGCGGTTGCCCAGGGTTTTGGGGGAGTGAAGAAGTCGGGTGGCGGCAGCGCAATAGGGGGGATCGTATCGGACCGCCTGACCAATGAGGAGCTCTATCTGTTCCAGAAGGTTTTCAGGGTCGTTCTTGAAAGCAACAACGTGGACACGCCGTCTGGAAACTGGACCCGCGTTGTCCTGCCCATCCTCGAGAAACGGCTTGGGGTTTTTGCCGCACCGAATTCCATAGACGAGCTTAATTATGTTGACTCTTTACTCCTCGTGGGATGCGACATAACCGTGGAGAGCCCCATTGCGGGACTCAAGGTCAAATCGGCCATCAAAAAGGGCGCTCTGGTAACCGAGCTTATGCCCAGGAGCACAGCCCTGTCACGGCTTGCCGCCCGGACGATTCTCATTGACGTGGGCAACGAGGTGGCGTTCATCAAAGGGATGATGCGGGTCATGCTGGAAGAGGAACTGGTCGATGTGGAGGCCCTGGCGGATTATAAGGGCACAAAGGCCCTAAGGGATTCGGTAAGCGGCCTTGATCTTGAGAAGATAGCCTCCAACTCGGGCGTTTCCGTCCACGACATCGTTCAGACCGCAAGGGAATTTATCTCCGCTGGAAAATCGTCCATAATATTTGGTGAGGAAGCCGCCTTCGGACCCAACGGCGACGACCTGATAAACGCTCTCGTCGATCTCCTGATGCTCACCGGACGCCTTGGAAAGGAAGGTTGCGGTCTTTTTCCCGTTCTTTCCAACACCAACTTTCAGGGGGTTGTGGATATGGGTGTCTCACCGGACCATCTCCCCGGGTGGGTTCCGGTTGAATCTTCCAGGGACAGAAAAACCCTGGAAAAAGCCTGGAATGCCGTTCTGCCGCAAAAGCCGGGGATGAACGCCAACGAGATTTTCGCCGCCGCCGGGGACGGGAAGCTGCAGGCATTGTACCTCGTGGGGGTCAACCCGGTTATTACGTTCCCGGATGGGCAGATGGTCGAGGAGGCTTTGGCCAAGGTGGACTTCCTCGTGGTCCAGGAGCTGTTCCTGACGGAAACGGCCTCCAGGGCCCATGTCGTTCTGCCGGCATGTGGCCTTCCTGAAAAGAACGGTACCCTCACCAGTCTGGACAGGAGAGTCCAGCGGAGCAAAAAAGCTCAGGATGGCGCTGGAAAAACCATGCCCGATTGGAGGATCTTCTCGGAAGTCGGAGTGTCCATGGGTGTTGAAGGGCTCAAGTACGTCAACTCCGCGGAGGTTCTCGATGAGATTGCCGAGGTCGTACCTTATTACTCCGGGATCAGTTACCGTATCCTCGCCGACAACGGCATTCAGTGGCCCTTTACCCGGCAGGATGTCCATGACGTCTACAGTGAGGGTTATCTGGGGACCAGACACCTTCTACCGGATTCGGTCCCGGCGGGGAAGCGCTCCTTCGCCGCGGTGAAGGGATGGGGAGGTTTCTCGAAAAACCCGGATTACCCCTTGACACTGCTGATCGGTAACCTGTTGGTCCACTCCGGGAGCTTTACCAGGTATTCGGAATCCCTCAATCAACTTGTCAACAGCGCGGTTCTATCCATGAACAGGGTTACGGGCGCCGGGCTGGAGATTGAGGATGGGAGCCGGGTCAAGGTAGTTTCCCCCAGCGGTGAGGTTGCCCTGGGTGTAAAGTATTCCAACGATCTTTTGCCCGGGGTGCTCTATCTCCCGCGCCACTTCTCCGATGTTCCGGTCAGCCGCCTTATGGGGGAAAACGGAGCCGGGTTGGAGACCGCTGTGGTTCGGGTCCGGGTTGAAAAGTGTTGAGGAGGAATGAAAGATGATTGAAATCGGCCAACTTAAACAGATGCAGTCATTCCAGGGTATTTCGGACAATGCTCTCAATTACCTGGCAGGCGTCCTTCAGAAGCGATCCTACCAGGACAGGGAGCCGATCTTTAACGAAGGAACCACGGGAGGCGATCTTTATCTGGTTGGTCAGGGAGCCGTCAGAATCACGAAGAGAGCCAAGGAGGGCGAGGCTCAGAACCTGGGTGTCGTTCCCGCGGGGCGTTTCGTCGGTATCATGACCTTCCTTTCGGGAGGGGAGCACTCGGCTGATGCCGGCGCCAAGGGGGAGAGCGTTCTGTACCTGCTGGATCGTGCGTCCTTCGACCGGTTTGTAGAAGAATATCCGGCGGACGCCGTAAAGATTCTGAAGCTTATCATAGATGAACTGGTGGATTCCCTGAGGGGAATGAATGAACGGTACATCGATATGGTGAACTATATGTGGAGGTGGCGGTGAGCGCCGATGTTACCGAGGTAACACTGGAGGACGTAAGGGAGGACGCGGGAATCGAGGAGGTCGAGGAGGAGATCGACCTGGCTGCCGTGCTGAAGATTCTCGATTCGCTCCATGAAACCAAGGGGATGTTGATCCCTGTTCTTCAGGACGTTCAGAGGGTCTATGGCTACGTTCCCGAGGAGGCCGCCGACATGGTTGCCGACGGGATGGGCATCTACCGCAGCCAGGTCTACGGAGTCCTGACCTTTTACACCCAGTTTCATCTCACACCCAGGGGACGTCACATTATCAGGGCCTGTTCAGGTACGGCCTGCCACGTCAGGGGCGGCAAGAGCATCATTGGAAAGCTGGAGTCGATCCTGGGTATTACACACGGACAAACCACTGAAGACGGGTTCGCTTCATTCGAGAAGGTAGCCTGTCTGGGCGCCTGCGGTCTGGCCCCGGTCATTATGATAGATGACGATGCGTCGGGGCAACTCGATCCGGTCAAGGTGGAGAAGATTATCGAGAACCTCCGCGAAATGGACAGTATGAAGAGGGGAGAATGAAACCACTCTTCATCAGGAGGATATAGCAGCAGATGGGATACGACAGCGATAAATTGATCGTAATCGGCATGGGGACCTGCGGCCTTGCTTCGGGGGCCAAGGGAGTCCTTCAGGAGGTGGAGCATCAACTGAAGGACATCTCCTTGCAGGTGCCTATTCTGAAAACCGGCTGTATCGGGATGTGCTATCAAGAGGTGCTGCTTGACGTATCCCTTCCCGGACGGGCCCGTGTTACCTATGCAAAGGTCGAACCCGCAATGGTCCCGGAAATCCTCAAGGAACATCTGGTAAACGGAAAGCCTCTCACCGATTATGCTATCGGCCAGATCGTTCCGAAGGGGGGCAAGCCGTATGAGGGGATACCAACCTATGAGGAGATGCCCGTCTTCAAGAAACAGAAGCGGGTCGTCCTCAGGCGTTGCGGCTTCATTGACCCCGTGAAACTGGAGGACTACCTCGAGACCGATGGATACAAGGCGGCGGAGAAGGCCATCAATACAATGTCCCCCACAATCGTCAGGGAGGTCGTGAAAAGATCCGGCCTCAGGGGAAGGGGCGGGGGAGGGTTTCCCACCGGGCTGAAATGGGAGTTCTGCGCCAACGCCGCGGGGGACCCCAAATATCTTATCTGCAACGCCGATGAGGGAGACCCAGGCGCGTTCATGGACCGGAGCGTCCTGGAGGGGGATCCTCATGCCGTAATAGAGGGGATGATCATTGCCGCCTACGCCATAGGAGCCCGGTATGGCTATATCTACTGCCGCGCGGAGTATCCACTGGCCATTGAACGTCTGAAGATCGCCATAGCCCAGGCCGAAGAAAAAAACTACCTGGGTGAGAAAATTCTGGGCTCAGATTTTTCCTTTACCCTGAGGATAAAAGAGGGCGCCGGCGCCTTTGTCTGCGGAGAGGAGACCGCCCTGATGGCCTCTATCGAGGGCAGACGGGGCATGCCCAGATCCAGACCCCCTTTCCCGGCCCATAAGGGTCTGTGGGCCAAGCCATCGAACATAAACAACGTCGAGACCTTTGCCAACGTGCCGCCCATCATCCTCAATGGCGCCGATAGCTATGCCGCGGTGGGAACGAAAGGCACTAAAGGCACAAAGGTTTTCGCCCTCACAGGGAAGATCCAGAACACCGGGCTCATCGAGGTTCCGGCAGGGACCCAGCTCAAGGAGATAATCTACGACATCGGCGGTGGGATTGTGGGCGGCAAGAAGTACAAGGCCGCCCAGCTTGGCGGCCCGTCAGGCGGATGCCTGCCCTCGGAGGTCATCGATACCCCCATCGACTACGACTCTCTCATCCAGGCCGGCGCCATGATGGGTTCCGGCGGAGTAGTCGTAATGGACGAGCGGACCTGCATGGTGGATGTGGCCAGGTTTTTCCTCTCGTTTACCACGGCGGAGTCCTGTGGAAAGTGCGTACCGTGCCGCATGGGAACCAAGACCATGCTGGGAATCCTCGAACGCATCACGGCGGGAGAGGGTACCATGGACGACATGAAGAACCTCGAGGATCTGGGCAAGGAGATCAAGGCCGCATCTCTCTGCGGCCTTGGGCAGACGGCTCCCAACCCCGTCCTCTCTACCCTCCGGTATTTCCGCCAGGAATACGAGGCTCACATTATCAACAAGAGATGCCCCGCGGTGGTATGCAAACCGATCATCTCCTCCCCGTGCCAGCACGTCTGCCCCATCGAGACCGACGTGCCGGCCTATCTCACGCTCATAGGGGAGGGGAAGTTTACCGAGTCACTGGAACTTATCCGCCTTACCAACCCGCTTCCAGCCGTTTGCGGCCGGGTCTGCCACCATCCTTGTGAGGGGAAGTGCCGCCGTGGTGAGCTGGACAGGCCCATCAGTATCCGGAACATGAAGCGTGTAGCTGCGGACTTCGCGGCCAAGGAGGAGTCTTCCGGCGGATACAGGATCAACGTCCGGAAGGTCTCCGGAAAAGGCAAAAAGGTGGCGATCATCGGAGGGGGCCCGGCCGGTCTTACAGCGGCCCATTATCTTGCCCTGGACGATTACTCCCCGGTCATCTTCGAGGCCCAGCCGATTGCCGGAGGAATGCTTTCCCTTGGAATTCCGGAATACCGTCTGCCCAGGGATACCCTGAAACATGAGATCCACGCTATCGAGAGGATGGGTGTCGAGTTTTATCTCAACACCCGCATCGGCGAGACCATCAGTTTCGACCGGATCCGCATGGATCATGAGGCGGTGTTCATCGCCACCGGGGCCCACGTGGATCTGAAAATGGGAATTCCGGGTGAGAATGCTGAAGGTGTGTACGAGAGCCTTTCATTCCTGCGGAGGGTCAACCTCGGTGAGAAGGTACTCCTCGGAAAGAAGGTTGGGGTTGTCGGGGGTGGAAACACGGCCATCGACGCTTCCAGGATCGCGCGGCGATTGGGGTCCGAGGTGACCATCCTTTACCGCAGGACCAAGAAGGAAATGCCCGCCGACGATATGGAGATCGAGGAGGCGCTTAAAGAGGGCGCTGAGTTGGTTCAGTTGGTTGCACCGGTAAAAATCCTCACCTCCGGTGGAAAAATGTCGGGAGTGCAGTGCATCAGGATGGAACTCGGTGAGCCGGATTCATCCGGCAGACGCCGGCCGGTTCCAATAGAGGGTTCCGAGTTCGACATGGAACTGGATAACCTGATCGTGGCCATCAGCGGAAAGCCGGACCTCTCCTTCATAGAAAAGTCCCAGGGATTGGACATCACCAAGTGGAACACCCTTGAGGCCCATCCTTTTACCCAGATGACCAACGTTGAGGGTGTGTTCGCCGGCGGGGATGTTGTAACAGGCCCATGGATGGTCATAGACGCCATTGCTGCGGGAAAGAGGGCGGCAGCCCACATGCAACTCTATCTCAACGGGGAGGATGTGGTCCCCCAATACAGGATCACCATGCCTAACATTGATTCCATTAAGCCGCTTGAGCTCACCGAAGAAGACATGCATCTTGCAAGGCCTGAAATGCCGACCATGGAGATGGAAAAAAGGCTTCTCGGTTTTGCGGAGGTCGATCTGGGTTTTACCGTGGAGACGGCCATGAAGGAAGCACGTCGCTGTCTCCGATGTGATAACGAGGAATAAAAAGCCATTAATGGATTTTTTACGACCCTATCAACGTTAAGAATTCGTCGGCAGAGGAAATTTCATGTTCAAAGTCACCATTGACGGCAAAAAGGTAGAAGTGCCAAGGGGGACCACCATCCTGGAGGCAGCGCGCATGCTGGATGTGGATATTCCCACCTTCTGCGACTACAAGCATTTGATGCCCTTCGGATCCTGCCGCATGTGCGTTGTGGAGGTTGAAGGGTCTGACCGGCTTTTCGCGTCCTGCGTGGTACCCGTTGCCGACGGTATGGATATCCACACCGATACTGCCCGGGTCAGGAGGGCCCGTGAAACGATCCTGGAGCTTCTCCTGACCTACCACCCGCTGGAGTGCCCCATTTGCCCCCAGTCGGGGCGCTGCCGCCTTCAGGATATGACCTTTGAGCATGGGAAGGATTACGGACGGTTCGGGTACATCAAGGTGGAAAAGAGGATCGATTATCTGTCTCCCCTGATAGAGATGAACCAGAACCGTTGCATCCTCTGCGGCCGCTGCGTAAGGATCTGTGATGAAGTGCAGGGGGAAGGGGAACTGGATTTCACCAACCGCGGCTTCCCAACGGTCGTTGAACCTTCCTTTGCCAGAATGCTGGACTGCGAATTCTGCGGCCAATGCATCCAGGCCTGTCCGGTGGGAGCCCTCTACAGCAGGATCTACAAGTACACAGCCCCCTCCTGGGAATTGACCCCGGTCCGTACCACATGCCCTTTCTGTGGTGTGGGATGCACCCTTAATCTCGAGGTTAAGGGTGACCGGATTTACCATGTTCTTGGCGTTGATGATGAAGGATCCATCAACAGCGGCTTCCTCTGCTGCAAGGGACGGTTCGGCTACGAGTACGTCCACCACCCCGACAGAATAACCGAGCCCAGGGTGCGCAAGGACGGCGAACTGGTTACCGCCACCTGGGATGAGGCCTACGAATACATCGTAAACGGTCTGACAAGGATCCGCGATGAAAAGGGAGCGGATGCTCTGGGAGGCATCGCCTCGGCCAGGTGCACCAACGAGGAGAACTACCTTTTCCAGAAATTCATGCGGGCGGCTGTCGGCACCAACAATGTCGACTCCATCGCCAGGTTCGCCCATTTTCCCGGCATGGAGGCCCTCAGGAAGGCCTTCGGTGTTGAGGCTCCCACCAATACCCTGAACGATCTTACCCACTCGGACCTCATCTTCACCCTGGATTCGAACATCACGGAGGATGATCATGTTGCGGGGCTGAAGGTCATCAAACAGGTTCGGTCGGGGAATGCCGGGCTTCTCGTCGCCAACAGCCGGAAAGTCAAGATTGCACGGTTTGCCGACAGCTGGATGCGGCATTCCCCGGGGACAAGCGTCGCCCTGCTGAACTCCATGGCCTTTACTATCTTCGATGAAGGACTGGAGGATAAGAGGTTCTGTGAGAAACGTGTGACGGGTGTGGAGGAACTTCGGACCTCCCTGCAGGATTATGCTCCTGAGAAGATGAAGGATGTAACGGGTGTTCCGTCCGAGCAGGTCCGCGAAGCGGCCCGCCTGCTGGCCGCAGCCGGGCATGCCACCATTATTATCACCCTTGGAGCGGCGAGCCCCTATACGGGGGAGGACACGGTAGCGGCGGCGGTAAACCTCGCCCTCATCACCGGGAATGTGGGACGGCTCGGAGCCGGTGTTATTCCCATGTCGGAGTATAACAACGTGCAGGGCTCCATGGACATGGGCGCCCTGTGCGAGTTTTTCCCCGGGTATCAGCCGGTGGCCGACGAGGGGATAAGGGAATGGTTCGAGGGGCAATGGAAAACGACGCTGTCCGCCAAGGATGGGCTTTCCGCCGAGGGAATGATCCTTGCGGCCCTGAAGGGTCGGCTGAAAGGGTTGTACATTATGGGGGAAAACCCCCTCTCCTCTTTTCCGGACCGGGAGACGGTGAAAAAAGCCCTTAAGAAGCTGGATCTACTTGTTGTTCAGGACATGTTTCTCACCGACACGGCGCTTCTTGCAGATGTCGTTCTCCCAACATCATGCGGCCCGGAGAAGGACGGAACCTTCACCAACACCGACCGCCGCGTCCAGCGTGTCAGGAAGGCCATTAAGAGCAAGGGCCACACACGGGATGACTGGAAGATAATCGCCGAGCTGTCGACCCTTTTCGGGTACCCCATGGATTTTACCAACGGCATGGATATAACCGAAGAGATCGCCCATGTTATCCCGTTTTACGCGGGCATCAAACCCGAACGACTGGAGAAAAACGGTCTCCACTGGCCGTGCCCACGGACCGACCATCCGGGAACCGAAGTTCTCCATATGGACAGGTTTCCCAGCGGGCTGGGCCGCGCCAGGCCCGTCACCTATCAGGAGCCCAAAAAGGCCACAGCCAATTATCCCTACATACTGATTCCCGGGACCCTGCTCTACCACTCGGGAACGACTACAACAATGGCCAAGGGACTCAATGAGGTCGCCCCTGCCGCCGTGGCGGAGGTCAACCCCAAGGATGCGGAGACCCTTGAGATCAAGACCGGGGACTGGATCAGGTTGACGGGCATGAAGGGGATAACGGAGGTTCAGGCCAAGGTCACCGATCGGAGCATGCCCGGGACTATCTTTGTCCCCACCCACTACCGGGATGTGCACGTTAACGCCCTTTTCGAATACAATGCAGTCAAGGAGAAGGGTATTACCTGCGTGGCGGTGGAGAAGACGGAAAGAATCGTGGTTGAGGAGAGAGATGTTGGAGGACAGCTTACCAAGATAAAAAAGACTGTTCAGGAGATCCAGAAAAAGAGACTGCAGGCCTCGAATGAAACAGGGCCGGAAGTCTCGGGAGGGTAACGAAGATGATCTGCCCGGCATGCAATCTGTTGATCCCGGAGGACAGCCGCTACTGTAAAGAGTGCGGCAACAAGCTCGAAGCGACGGTCGATGACCAGGAGGCCCTGTCCAACCAGGAGAAGGCCGAGCGGCTCTACCGCGAGGGAAGCTCCCTTTACCACCAGGGGCACTTTGACGAGGCCCTGAAGCGATGGGAGGAAACCCTCGAACTGGTACCCGATTTTCAGATGACCCGATACTACATGGGGGTCGCCTACTACGACAAGGGGATGCTCTCGGCCGCCCTGGAGTGTTTCAAGAAGGCTGAGGCCGCAAATCCCACATCTCCCGCGGTCCACTATCGCCTTGGAATGACCTGCTACGCCATGGGTCTTCTTCCCGACTCGGAGTTTCATTTCAACCGGGTGAGAAAGATGATCCCCGACACCGCCCAGATTCACTACCGTCTGGCCCTCCTTCACCAGAAGAATGCCAAGCTCGACGACGCGGTGGAGGAACTGCAGCGATCCCTCGAAATATCACCCACCTTCGCAAGGTCCATGTACGTGTTGGGGACCGTTTATTTCCAGAAAGGAATGCTGCAGGAGGCCGAGGATGCCCTCAGGAAAGTGGTGGAAATCTCCCCCGGGTACGTCATGGCCTACTACTGGCTGGGGCAGGTCTACTTCCACAAGGGCAACATGCAGGATGCCATAAATGCATACGAGCAGGCGCTGGCGCTGTCCCCGCAATTTACAGCTGCCTATTATCATCTGGGTGTGGCTCAGGCAAGGAAAGGGGCCCATGAGGATGCGGCGGCCAGTTTCAACAGGGTTAAGGAACTCGATCCAATGGATTCCAGCGCCCTGTATCACCTGGGCAACAGCTACGTTCATCTTGGTATGCTGGACAAAGCCGAGGAGCTGCTTAACGATGCTATTAAGCTCAATCCTGAGAATACGGACGCCTTTTTCCTCCTTGAAAAGGTCGGAGAAATCAAGCGGTCCGGCGCCATGGAATATTGATGACTTCGAAAAAGTCATCAACGCGCCCATTGAAGGATGTGCAAATCAAAAACTTGCAGGGCAAGTTGTTGATTTGTGAGGAAAGAGAAAATGGCACTTTTCGCTTTCCGTGGAGCAAAAAGCCACGAATGGACTTTTTACGACCCTGTCAATAATTAAGGGTCTGGATACTAAGGGAAGGTTATGGATAATATCTGGCTTTTCTTGCTTATCATCCTGTTGAAAATAGTGGCTGTCCTCATCGTTGCCTTAACGGGTGTGCCGGTCATGGTGTGGATTGAAAGGAAGGTGTCGGGACATATCCAGAATCGCCACGGGCCGCTTTATGTAGGTCCCTTTGGGCTTCTTCAGCCCATCGCCGATGCGGTCAAACTCTTTTTCAAAGAAGATATAATGCCTTCCAAGGCCGACAAGGTTCTCTTTATCCTGGCGCCGCTGATGGCATTTGTTCCGGCGCTGCTGACGTTCGCCGTCATCCCCATCGGGCCGTATATCCAGATCTCCGACCTCAATATCGGTGTTGTGTACATCCTTTCCATCTCGTCTCTCGGTGTTTACGGCATCGTTCTGGCCGGGTGGTCATCCAACAATAAGTACGCCCTCCTGGGGGGCATGCGGTCCGCCGCGCAGATGATCAGCTATGAGCTGACCCTGGGACTTTCCATTATAGGGGTGCTTATGTACTCACGATCTCTGTCCATGTTTCAGATCGTGGAGGCACAGCGGGGGCTATGGTTTGTCATTCCCCAGTTCCTGGGTTTTATCCTTTTCCTGGTCGCGTCCTTTGCCGAAACCAACCGTCTTCCCTTTGACCTTCCCGAGGCCGAGCAGGAACTGGTGGCGGGGTTCCACGTGGAATACTCATCCATGAAGTTCGCCCTGTTCTTCATGGCCGAGTATATTTCCATGATATCCATATCCTGCGTTTTGGTCGTTCTGTTCTTCGGGGGCTGGCTCCCGCTTCCCATTGTGGGGCCCATCATCGATTCGGCGCTGCCCGTTGCTTTTGCGGCCTACGTTATGCCCATTGTCTGGTTCCTGTTGAAGGTTGGATTTTTCCTCTTCTTCATGGTCTGGGTGCGGTGGACATTTCCCAGACTCCGATATGATCAGCTCATGGGGCTTGGTTGGAAGGTTCTTCTTCCTCTCGCAATTTTTAATGTCTTTTTATCAGGCATCCTTCGGATGTCCGGAATTTTATAGGAGAGACCTCCGTGGGCCTGCTGACCAACATTTTTCAAACCGACCTGATTCAGGGGCTGACTCTTACTATCAGGTATTTCTTCTCCAAGCCGGTCACCCTCAGATATCCGGAGGTGCGTTGGGAACCACCCCCTCGATACAGAGGCGCACAGGTACTCAAGCGGCACCCCGACGGTAAGGAGAGGTGTGTGGGTTGTGGTTTGTGCGCGGAGATCTGCCCTTCCAGTGCCATTATCATCAGGACCTCCGAGGGTGAGGAACACGAGAAGCTGATCGATTTCTACCAGATCAATCTGGGACTCTGTATCTATTGCGGATTTTGCCAGGAGGTCTGTCCCGAAGATGCTGTCTGGATGGGGAACGATTACGAGTTGTCCGTCACCGACCCCTTCAACCTGAACGTGACCAAAGAGTCGATGCTGACCAAGGGGGATGACCCCCGGTACGAGGACCTGTAGGGAGTAGCCGATGGATTTGTATTCATTGTTGTTTTACTATTTTGCGGTGGCCACGATTGTGACGGCCGTGTTATCGATTTCCCGTCACAATCCGGTCCATTCGGTGGTGTTCCTCGTTCCGTGCTTCTTTCATGTGGCGGGTCTTTTTGTACTGCTGGACGCTGAATTCCTGGCTGCCATTCAGATCCTTGTCTATACCGGCGCCATCATGGTCCTATACCTTTTTGTTGTTGCCCTGCTGGACCTCTCCGAAACCAGGGAACTGAGGATTATTCACCGCCAGCGGTTCTTTGCGATGATCGCCGGTATCGCACTTATGTTTGAACTTGTCATCCTAACAGTGCAGGGTTCATTTTCCCGCCCGGTTGTCAAGCTTGTCGGCCGTATCTTCGGTGGAAATACCGAAGCTGTGGGCACAAGCCTGTACACGACATTTCTGTTCCCATTTGAACTGGCGTCCCTGGTACTGTTGGTGGCCATTTTTGGGGTTGTGGTCCTGGCGCGAAGGGAGAAAACGGAATGATTACCCTCACTCACTATCTTGTCCTTGGGGCTATTCTGTTTGTCATCGGTCTCCTGGGGGTGCTCCTCAGGAGGAACGTTATCATAATTCTTTTGTCCATTGAGCTGATGCTCAATGCCGTGAATATCAACCTGGTCGCCTTTTCCCACTATATCCACAATATGGCGGGTCAGGTATTTGTGTTTTTCGTGATGACGGTGGCGGCTGCGGAGGCGGCTGTGGGTCTCGCGATCCTTGTGGCCATGTTCCGCAATCGCGAGACCGTCAACGTTGATGAAATCAATCTGATGAAGGGCTAGGAGAAGAGACGATGACAGAAGCGGTAGTCCTGGTACCACTTTTCCCTCTCCTGGCGGCGATCGCCAACCTTATCTTCCGTAGGCGCCTGTCAAGGTCAGCGGTGGGGATGCTGGCATGTGGTTCGGTGGCGGCGGCGTTCCTTGCCTCGGTGGTGGCGATTTTAGGATTGACGGGAATGGATGCCGGTTCCAGGGTTTTCAATATTAACCTGTTCGAATGGATCAGTTCCGGGAATTTTTCGGTTCCCGTCGGGTTCCTGCTTGATCCGCTTTCATCCGTGATGATCCTCGTGGTTACAGGGGTCGGATTCCTTATCCATGTCTACAGCATCGGCTACATGCATCACGATGAGGGTGTCGCCCGTTATTTCCTGTATCTGAACCTCTTTATTTTCGCCATGCTCATGCTTGTGCTTGGCAACAGCTTCCTGGTCATGTTCGTCGGTTGGGAAGGGGTGGGGCTCTGTTCCTACCTGCTCATCGGATTCTGGTATAAAAAGGAGAGCGCTTCCTCGGCAGGCCGCAAGGCCTTCATCGTCAACCGGGTGGGCGATTTCGGGTTCATGCTGGGAATGCTTCTTATCGCCATCCGCTTCGGTTCCCTGTCATACGGGGAGGTTTTCGGAAGAGCCCACCAGGTGTTCAACCAGGGCGACCCCATGATCATCCTGATTACCCTGCTGCTCTTTCTCGGCGCGACCGGAAAATCCGCCCAACTGCCTCTCCACATCTGGCTGCCTGACGCCATGGAGGGCCCCACACCGGTTTCCGCCCTCATCCATGCCGCCACCATGGTGACCGCCGGCGTCTACATGGTCTGCCGCAGCCATGTTCTCTTTGAAATGGCCCCGCCAACTATGATGCTGATTGCTTCAATAGGGGCTCTGACCGCCTTTTTCGCGGCTACCATCGCTCTTGTCCAGAACGACATCAAGCGGGTCCTGGCCTACTCCACAATCAGCCAATTGGGGTACATGTTCCTCGCGGTTGGTGTCGGCGCTTATACGACGGCGATCTTTCACCTCATGACACACGCATTTTTCAAAGCCCTGCTATTCATGTGTGCGGGCAGCGTAATGCATGGGCTTGCGGGAGAGTTGGACATACGCAAGATGGGCGGACTGAGGAAAATCATGCCTACAACTTTTAAGACATTTGTTGTGGCATCCTTGGCCATTTCGGGTATTCCTCCCCTGGCGGGGTTCATGTCCAAGGACGAAATCCTCAATGCCGCCTTTAATTCAAAGTACGGAGGTGGCTTTCTCCTGTGGTTTGTGGGTGTGGTTACTGCTTTCATGACCGCGTTTTACATGTTCAGACTGGTCTACCGGGTATTTTACGGTGAGTCGAGGCTCGACCCTGAAGTTGCGGAACATGCACATGAATCTCCATCGGTCATGACGGTCCCGCTGGTCATCCTGGCATTTCTTTCGACTGTCGGTGGGTTTGCCGGGTTCCCCATCATTGAGAAGTGGCACCTCCTGCACAATTGGCTTGGCCCCGTTTTTAATGCCGTTGCCGAGCATGGCGGAAAGATGGCCGAGACCGTCCAATCCATCACTCTCGAACTGGGCCTGATGGGGGTGTCGGTTGTGGTGGCGGTCGGGGGCATCTGGCTGGCCTTGGTCATTATCCTGCGAAAGCCCCAGATTGCAGAGGAGATCAGGAAGGATTACAGTTTCCTTTACGACCTGTTTTTCCATAAGTGGTGGGTGGATGAACTCTACGGGATGGTCATTGTCAGGCCCCTTAATCGCCTTGGCAACCTTCTGTGGACCGGGTTCGACGGCGGGGTCATAGATGGAACGCTTCACGGAATCGCCAACAGCGCGAATGGGTCTGGAAGGCTGCTTTCCAGGCTTCAGACCGGCCTTGTTCAGAACTATGCTCTGGCCATGACTGTTGGACTGGTTCTGGTGCTTTTCTGGACCTTTTTTGTCTAAAGATTGTCAATATTGGAGTGTCCTTTGGTTAAAAGGGAAATGAAAAAAGGTATCTTTCGCCGGTATCGGCCCGGCAGGTTGGTTGAGATTCTGACTTTCAAGCAACGTGTCAGGCGGGTATCGTCGGGCGGAGAAAGGGTTTCATGGAACATATGACCTTCCCTATATTGTCAGTCATAGTTTACCTGCCGGCAGTGGGGGCGCTGATACTCGCTCTTCTGGTGCCGGGGAAAAAGGTTAACCTCATCCGGAATTCGGCGTTGGTAATCGCTGTTGCGGATTTCCTGGTCTCTCTTCTACTTCTGGCCCAGTACAATGTCGGGCAATCCGGGTTCCAGTTTGTGGAAAGGGCAAGATGGATTCCAAGCCTGGGCATCAGCTACCTCATGGGAGTGGACGGGATCAGTCTTCTCCTGGCCCTGCTTACCACGCTCCTCGGTATGCTCGCCATATTGTCTTCCTTCTCTGCCATCAAGGACCGGGTCAAGGAATACATGATTGCCTTCCTGCTCCTTCAGTCCGCCATGCTGGGTGTGTTCTTCGCCCTGGACCTGGTCCTCTTCTATGTTTTCTGGGAAATAGAGTTGATCCCCATGGCGCTGATTATCGGTGTATGGGGTGGGCCGCGCCGGATATATGCTGCTGTGAAGTTCTTCCTCTACACCCTGGTCGGCAGCCTTTTTATGCTCATAGGTTTTCTGGTCATCTATTTTTCGTACCATTCGGCCACCGGGGTCTATACCTTTGACGTCATCCGGCTTTTTACGTCCAATCTGCCCAGGGATGTTCAGATGTGGGCCTTCTGGGGGCTATTCCTGGGGTTTGCCATCAAGGTTCCTCTCTTTCCATTTCATACGTGGCTTCCTGACGCCCATGTGGAGGCGCCAACCGCAGGTTCCGTCATCCTGGCGGGTGTTCTGCTTAAAATGGGAACGTACGGTTTTGTACGCTTTTCCCTTCCCATCCTGCCCGATGCCGCGATCAAGGCGATACCGGTGGTACTGGTCCTTTCGGTTATCGGAATCATCTACGGCGCGCTGGTGGCCTGGGTGCAGCCCGATGCCAAGAAGCTTGTCGCCTATTCATCCGTGAGCCACCTGGGTTTTGTAATGCTGGGACTATTTACCCTCTCTATCCAGGGGATACAGGGCGGAGTCCTCCAGATGATAAACCATGGACTTTCCACAGGGGCCTTGTTCCTTCTGGTTGGGATTATCTATGAGCGCAGGCATACCCGGCTCCTTGATGATTTCGGTGGCCTGGCCTCGGTGATGCCCATTTACGCGGGCATACTTGGGATAGCTACATTCTCCTCCATCGGGCTGCCTGGGCTCAACGGTTTCGTTGGAGAGTTTCTCATACTCCTTGGCGCCTTCAAATCGGGGATGTTCGTCTTCGGCGTTTTAGCGGCGACCGGAATTATCCTGGGGGCGGTGTACATGCTTCACATGTACAAGAGGATCATGTTCGGGGAAATCACCCACGAGGAGAACCGGAAACTTCTGGATGTCAGCATGCGGGAGATAATAACTCTCGCGCCGCTGGTTGTTCTGATGTTCTGGGTAGGAATATATCCCAAACCGTTTTTGAGAATTCTGGAGCCGGCGGTGAACCAGGTGGTCTCGCGGGTAGAATCGGCAAAAACCGCGGAGATCGAGCTGAAAAAACTGCAATCCGATGGATCGGCGGCAAATGTCCCTGCGATGAACGTTACGGTGAATATGGATAAACAGTCCATTATGTTCAACGGTGTCAATGCCCTCCCCCGAGACGAGGGGTTGAATTAAGGAAAAGTGCCCATGCAGAGTCTGACGATTCCATTCCCTGATTTCAGGGTCATAGCTCCGGAGTTGATACTCACGCTGACTGCGTTCATGGTTATTCTGTGGGAACTGGTCACCCGGACGAAGAGGCATGGCGCTTCCTTCTTTATTGGTATGGCCGGTGCCATTGCGGCCCTCGGGGTGGCATTGTTCGAATTCAACCTGAATGTCTCCACTTTCGGGGATTCGCTTGTTCTTGACCCCTATGCTTCCTTTTTCAAGGTGATATTCCTGTTCGGACTGATTCTGACCATGACGCTTTCCCTTCGCTACATCAAGGAGGATGGGACAGAGGACCACTCGGAATATTATGCTCTTCTCATTCTGGCTACGGTTGGAATGATGGTAATGGCCATCGGAAGGGAACTGATCACCATCTTCCTGGGCCTGGAGATACTCTCCATTTCCCTCTATATTCTGGCTGGATTTTTCAGGACGAATCTGAAGTCCAACGAGGCGGGCCTGAAATATTTTATCCTCGGCTCCCTCGCTACCTGCATCATGCTTTTTGGAATGTCCTATATCTACGGTGTTACCGGCAGCACGCATCTTAGAAAAATCGCCGACGCTATCACCTCCCACCCGGCAGTACTCAAAGACATCCCCCTCATGGTCGGGCTGTTCATGGTAATGATAGGGTTTTTCTTCAAGATCTCTGTTGTCCCATTCCACATGTGGACCCCTGACGTATACGAGGGTGCCCCCACCCCTGTGACGGCCTTTATGTCAGCGGGACCCAAAGCTGCCGGCCTGGCTGCGCTTATCCGGATTTTCATGGAGGCTATGCCCCAGATGAAAGGGGACTGGGAGATGCTTGTCATAGTCCTCAGCATTTTAACGATGACTGTGGGGAACCTGACGGCTCTGAGACAAAAGAACGTGAAGCGGATGCTTGCCTATTCTTCCATAGCCCACGTAGGCTACATCCTTATTGGAGTGGTTGCTTCCGTGGGCGGTCACCCCGATCGGGCCATATCATCCGTCATGTTTTATCTCATGTCATACACTTTCATGAATATCGGCGCTTTCTCGATTCTTATATATCTTAAGCGTGAAAATATGACAGGAGAAAATCTGGATGATTTCCAGGGTCTGTCCCGGCGGGCTCCCGGCGCTGCGCTGGCCATGATGATTTTTATGTTCTCCCTGGCGGGAATTCCTCCCACGGCAGGTTTTGCCGCCAAACTGTATGTGTTTTATGCCGGTATACAGGGTGGGTATTACACCCTTGTCATTATCGGAATTCTTAACAGTGTGGTCGCGGCCTTCTACTATCTGCGCATTATTGTCCTAATGTACATGAAGGAACCGGAGGGCGAGTTTGCTGCTACCGAGGGCTCGCTGGCGCTCTGGGCCGGGATAGCTCTGGCATTGACCGGCACCATCGTTCTGGGAATCCTGCCCGGCGGGGTTCTCGAGGCCGCGAGACTGTCGGTCCTGTCTCTCATGTAACCCCCCGAATAACTTCTTAAAAAGCTGTTCATCCTGAAAATGAAATTCTGAATGAAGTCCAGGTTGGTGAAAAAGCAAATTTAACACAGGGTTAAATCCAAATCCCTGGCGGGTTAAACCAGGATCTTATGGTTAGATCTTTTCAGTAAAACCCTCTTTAAAAACCCTGTGGGGCAGCCTGTGAGGGGCTGCGCCGTGTTAAAAGCTTTTGACCTTGAGATCCGTCTTGGGGCAAACCTGCCGGCGGGACTTTTTGCGAAGTCAGCAACCCTATTCGGAAAATTCATCCTGGTAAGATTTACCGGATCCCATCATTATGCTTATTGGTCTTAGCTCCTCCACGTTTTCGCACAGGATCTTGACCGCCGAGGCGATGGGGACGGAGAGGAGCGCCCCGATGATTCCCCATAGCCAGCCCCAGAACAGCAGGGACAGGAGGATCACCACCGGGCTCAGGTTCAGCCTGTCCCCAACCACCTTGGGGGCAACGACGCTTCCAATGACCATATGAATAGTCAGGAGTGCGATAAAAGTCGCCACCCCGGGCCAGAATACCGGGAAGAACTGAATGAAGGCAAGAAGGATGGGAGGAACCGCGGATATTATTGATCCAATGGTCGGAATAAAATTGAGCAAAAAAGCCAACGCGCCCCACGTTACAGCGAAATCCACCCCGATGACGGTCAGTGAAAGCCAAACGAGAATTCCGGTGGCAAGGCTGATAATGAACTGTATAACCAGGTAGCGGCTGAACTGTGAGGATATTGTGTTGATTATAAGGGTGACCTTCTCGGCATTTTCGTCTGAGAGGGCCTTCTTGATCTTGAACCTGAGGTAGGGATGTCCCAGCAGGATGAATACCAGGAAGATAACCACAAGAATCAGTTTGTTCATGACGAACAGGAGAGACCCCGAGAGCTTCACCAGGAATGTGCGCAGGGTGATCATCCAGTTGAATTCAGTAAGAGGATTGTGGGCGAGGTTGAATCTGTCCCTGACAAGCTGCGTTATCTCGTTGAAACGGCTATGGTATTTTGGAAACGCGGAGATAAAGGTGGATATGCGTCCGTTCAGAAAAATGATTGCAATGTAGAGGATCCCGATCAGCAGGACCAGGACAAGGAATATGGCTATTGGTCTTGGAACCCTTTTTCCCGCCATCATGTTGACGGCGGGCGCCAGAATAAAGGATAGGAGCCAGGCAATTATCAGGGGAAGAATCACAGACTGGGCCTGTTGCAATACGAAACCCACTGCCACCGTTGCCAGCACCGCCAGGAGGGCCACGGAAATTCTACTCCGTTCAATCCCCATCCATGCCCCCCGTCCTTACCTTCATGCCCGGAACACCCATACGCTGACTCTATAATATTTACCGTTCATAGGGAACCACTCATCTCCATTGACAATCCATCTCAGCTGCTGTTTTTTGCCGGCTTTAGGGCCTTGCCGTAAAAGGGCAGGAAAGATAGGATAATAGGGTTGCAAGAAGTCCATCAAGCAGGATGTGCGCGGAGCGTGCATCCTGGGGCTATCCCGCCACCATGTTAAATGGAGAGATAAAATGCGAATTGCGAAAAACAAGGTGGTTTCCATCGAATATACACTCAAAAACGGCAAGGGGGTTGTTATCGATTCTTCTAACGGCCGGGATCCACTGAATTATATTCACGGCGCTGGAAATATCATTGAGGGTCTGGAAAAGGCCCTGGAGGGGAAAAAGACAGGGGATGAGCTGACCGTCACCATACCTCCTGAGGATGCCTACGGCCGGCGGGACGAGTCTCTGACCCAGGTGATAGACAGAACCATCCTTGATGTGGATGGTGACCTTGAGCCGGGAATGCAGTTCCAGGTGCCGACAGACGATGGTCTTATTATCGTAACGATAACCGCCGTAGAGGGCGAAAAGATAACCATAGACAGTAACCACCCCATGGCCGGAGAGACACTGAATTTTCAGGTGAAGATCGTGGGTGTTCGCAATTCCACCGATGAGGAGCTTTCCCATGGTCATTCCCACCGGCATGGAGAATCCTGTGGGTCCTGACCACCTGGATGAGGACCATACCCCACTATTTGTCATCGCGAACCATATCCGGGTGAAGCGATCCCGTGGCGGCCGGAGGGCGCCGGAACGACCTTTTACAGCTCCGCATGAGATTGCCACGCCTACGGTTTCACTCGGGCTCGCAATGACAGCGAAATAATAAAGGTACGCATTATTGTGATGAACCTTAAATTTAGGACGCTGATGACTGAATTGAAGGGGCCTGCAATTCCAGGGATCAGGAGACGCCGGTGACAGGGCCTTTGCTGGCCGGCATTCTCATCGGAGCCGGGTGTGTCTTCATCATCGGTTTGCTGAGGCCGATCCTTTTCCCCCGGTGGGCGGGGAAGGGAAAGATCCTTGACAGCCGGGTCGATGGTGGCGCCGGTGTTCTCCTTGAGGCCGTTCCAGACATGTTTTTTGTCTTCGACGCGAATGGAACGCTCCTGGATTTCAAACCCGCACCCGGGATTAGCCCTCTTCTGCCCCCCGAAGAATTCCTGGGAAAAAACATAAAGGATGTCCTCCCTCCCGATGTATCGGGGAATGTTCTGGAATATATTGGACGGACTCTGGCAACGGGCGTGCCCCAATATTTTCAATATGAGCTGCATGTGGATGGTCTCCCATGTCAATACGAGGCCCGCATGGTCCTTTTCGGTGATGGGGAGGTCCTTGCCATTGTCAGGGATGTGACGGAACTGGCAGAGGCACAAAGGAAACTGGCGGAGTTGCAGGAGATTGATGAGAAGATACTGGACGGGTCTCCTTTGGCCTTCGTCCTGCATGATCCGGATATGCATACTGTCAGGGTGAGCAGCGCATACCAGGCGGTGACGGGGTTTGACCCCGAGGAGGTCCTGGGGAGGACACCGGAAGAATTCATGCCCGATGGACCGAACAAGCGGGAAATTATTGAGAGAATCACCAGGGTGAGAGAGGAAGGGCGGCGGTTCGGTCCCCATGACATTGTTTCACCCCTGCCGGGTCGATACTTAAGGGAGACCATTCTTCCCCTTTTTGACGACAACGGGAAGGTGTCCCACACATTGAGCGTTCTCGAGGATATCACCGACCGGAAACGGATGGAGACAGCGCTCAAGGACAGTGAGATTAAATACCGCGTACTCTTCAATAAAGCCAACGACGGCCTCTTGGTCTACGAATCGTTGGAGGATGGGCGGCCTGGAAGAATTCTCGAAGTCAACCACAAGATGAGCGCCATGCTCGGCTATACCAGGGAGGAACTTTTGAAAATGACCCCCCGGGATTTCATAAAACCGGAGTCCGAAACGGACGGGGTGGAGGTAGAAAAGAGATTTCAGACCGAGGGCAGCGCTGTCTTCGAAAGGGTCCTGGTATCCAAGAGTGGTGCAGAAATACCCGTGGAGGTCAATTCACATCTCTTCGAGTTCTCAGGTTCCATGGCTGTATTGGGCATCCTCAGGGACATCACGGACCGCAAGTTGGCCGAGGACAGGATTAGAGACTCCCTGGCCGAGAAGGATGTCCTTCTGAAGGAGATTCACCACAGGGTGAAGAATAACCTGCAGGTTATTTCCGGCCTGCTTAATCTCCAGTCGCACTATATCGGGGATGAGAAGGTTAAAGGCATCTTCAAGGAGAGCCAGAACAGGGTGAAGACAATGGCCCTGATCCACGAAGAACTGTACCAGGCCAGGGATCTGGCAAGCGTGGATTTTTCCGATTATATCAGGAGCCTGGTAAAAAATCTTTTCGCATCCTACAGCATCGATCCCGATGCCCTGTCCCTTGAACTGGATCTCGAGGATGTCAACATGGTTGTGGATACAGCCATTCCCTGTGGCCTCATCCTCAACGAGTTGGTGAGTAATTCTCTCAAACACGCCTTTCCGGACGGCCGCCGCGGAAAGATGAAAGTCAGGTTCGTATCCAACGGCGAAAAGAGCTACACTCTGTCCGTGGCCGACGACGGCGCAGGTTTTCCGAAGGACCTGGATATTACCAGGACTAAATCCCTTGGTATGCAGCTGGTCAATATCCTGGTCGAACAGCTTGGCGGCACCATGGAGCTTGACAGGCGGGGGGGGACACGGTTCACCGTTTCGTTTAAGGAGTACCGCGAGGCGGGAATCAACCTGACCTGACCATTTCTCGGATTCCCCGGATGTTTAAAGCCGAATGATCTCTTGAAAAACATCATGAAAAAAACCTTTCTGGTCTGAAAAGATGCTCAAGGTAGTAAACCTCTCCAAATCATATGGTTCCCATGTCCTCTTCGACGAGGTGAACTTCAACATCAACCGGGGTGAACGGGTGGGTCTTGTGG
Organism: Deltaproteobacteria bacterium; assembly: GCA_013151915.1. Lineage (NCBI taxonomy): Bacteria > Pseudomonadati > Myxococcota > Myxococcia > Deltaproteobacteria bacterium. The sequence goes on along the minus strand of JAADHJ010000033.1, from coordinate 61,977 downwards.
GCCGAAACGGACACGGCAAGACGACGCTCCTCCGTCTTATCACCGGAGAGGAGACCCCGGACTCGGGGAGCCTCTCCATCCCCAAAGGTTACCGTGTCGGACATCTCGCTCAAATACTCCATTTTACTCAGGCGACCGTTCTCATGGAGGCTGCGCAGGACCTGAATCACGGTGAGCGGGACGATCTATGGAAGGCTGAAAAGGTCCTGGCCGGCCTGGGATTTTCCATCGCCGACCAGGGGCGCTCCCCGTTGGAGTTGTCCGGCGGCTACCAGGTCCGCCTGAACCTTGCCAGGCTTCTGGTCTCCAGGCCTGATCTCCTCCTTCTCGATGAGCCCACCAATTATCTGGATATCATCGCCATCAGATGGCTGGAGAGGTTTTTTCTCGCATGGAGTGGGGAGCTGCTGCTTGTAACGCACGACAGGGGGTTCATGGACAAGGTGACCACCCACACCATGGGGATTCACCGCAGGAAATTCCGCAAAATCCGCGGTAATACCGGGAAATACTACCATCAGATCAGGATGGAGGAGGAGATTTTCGAGAAATCCCGAGTCAACCTCGAGAAAAAGAGGCAACAGACGGAGGAATTTATCCGGAGGTTCAGAGCGAAAGCAAGGCTCGGTGGCCTGGTCCAGTCCCGTATAAAGACCCTGGAGAAGGCCGGCATTGCCGAAAAGCTCGAGGAGATCCGTTCTCTCCGTTTCTCCTTCACTTCGCTGCCCTTCAGGTCCAGGGTGATGATGGAGATCTCCGGCATGTCCTTCTCCTACCCCGGGCAACAGGTGAAACTCATCGATGATCTGAATGTGGTTGTGGGGAAGGGTGACCGCATCGGGGTGATCGGCGCCAACGGGAAGGGCAAGTCCACCCTGCTCCGCCTCCTTGCCGGGGAACTTCGTCCGATAAAAGGAGAGGTTAAGTCCCACCCCAGGCTCAAGGTGGGTTATTATGCCCAGACCAACGTGGAACGTCTTCGATCGGATCGGACTGTGGTGGAGGAGATCAGGTCCTCCGACCCTGATGGGTCCCTGCAGAAATCCATCTCCATTTGCGGAAGGATGATGTTCGTTGACGAAAATGCCTTGAAAAGGATCTCCGTTCTGTCGGGCGGCGAGAGATGCAGAGTCCTTCTGGGAAAACTTCTGCTGGATCCCGTTCACCTTCTTCTTCTTGATGAGCCAACCAACCATCTTGACATGGAGTCCGGCGAAGCCCTTTTCGAGGCGCTGGACCGGTTTGACGGGGCTCTTGTCATGGTGACCCACAACGAGCGGTTCCTTGAAGCGTTTGCCAACCGGCTCATAGTGTTTGACAATGGCGCGGTATCTGTTTTCGAGGGAACATATCCACAGTTCATCGAGAAAATGGGCTGGCGGGCCGAGGATTCCGGACAGGATTCTCAGGGCCGGGAAAAAGGGAAAAAGGCAGGTGGCTCAAAGCGAAGCAAGGCGGCGAGAAGGGCAAGGGCCGAGTCGATCCGTGAACGTTCCCTTGCCCTCCGTCCGCTGGAAGCCAGGGTCATGGAACTAGAGGATATGATCGTAAAGATGGAACGGGGCCTTCGGGAAAATGAAGAATCGCTCGTAGAGGCATCCACCGCCGGCATGGCAGAAAAGATCGCGGAACTTTCCAGGGAAAACCATGGACTGTCGGTGGATATCGAGGGACATTACGAGCTTTTATGCCTGGCAACCGAGGCACTGGAGAGCGCACACAGGAAATGGGAGAAAATCCCTTGAATTGCATATAAATTTTCCAGTAACAGCCGGCCCCATTTTGGTTGCAGAATCGTAATCTACGAAGGTATAATCCATGTGAAATGATAATTAATTAGAATCATCGTAAGAATGAGCACCTGGATAGGATAAATACCGGAACAGGGAAAAACTTGTTTAACACAGGGTACACGGGGTTAAATCAAAATCCTTAACGGGCTAAACCAGGACCTTATGGGTTTAAGATCTTCCTTGTAAAACCCTCTTTTAAAACCCTGTGGAGCAGCCTGTGAGGGGCTGTACTGTGTTAAAAGCTTTTGATCCTGGCGCAGCCTGCGAAATTCTTCGGGATTGCTTCGCATTAGGTTCGGCTCGCAATGACAGGCGGAAGGGAAGGGTACGCATTAACCGGATGAACCAATAAATTATGGATTATGCGGTTTTTTTTGAAATGATGTTCCGGCAAGGGATGTTGAATGGGAATGAATAGAGCTTTTTGGATGAGACGGTCAATTCCGGTCTGTGTTTGTCTGTCGGCGTTGTTGTTGGCGGCAGGCCCGGTCCTGGCGTCGGCTCCGGTCAGGATCGGGTTGACACTGGGACTGACGGGAAAATACACCGAGATGTCCGTAATGCAGAAGATGGGATACACCCTCTGGGCAAGGCAGGTGAACGAACGCGGCGGCCTTCTCGGCCGAAAGGTTGAAATGATCATCAAGGATGACGCAAGCGACGGGAAAAAGGCAGCATCCCTGTACGAGGAGATGATCGTAAAGGAAAAGGTGGATCTGGTTTTAGGTCCATACTCCAGCGAGATCACCATGGCCGTCCTTCCCGTAACGGCGCGCTATGGTTATCCACTCCTTGTGGGGGGAGCCTCCTCGGACAGTATTTGGGAACAGGGCTACGACAATGTCTTCGGTGTTTATACCCCGGCGGGCAGATACACGGTCGGTTTTCTTGAGATGCTCGTCATGAATGATATTGATAGGATAGCCATCATCAACGCCGATGACGCCTTCTCTTTAAGCATTGCCGACGGAACCCGGAAATGGGCCGGGCGGTACGGATTGAATACGGTTTTCAGCGGAAGCTTCGTCAAGGGGACCGTCGATCTGAAGGGAATCCTTAGACAGGCCCGAGATTCAGGGGCGGATGTCCTCATCATCTGCGGTCACTTTAATGAGGCCGTCAACGCTCGAAAAGCATTGAATCAGATCGGCTGGATACCATCCGCTTTCTATGCCTCCGTGGGGCCTGTTCTTCAGTCATATCACGACCGCCTCGGCGATATGGCCGATGGGACATTTTCCTCCTCCCAGTGGGAGCCTCATCCTGATCTGTCCTTCCCGGGGTCGCGTGAGTTTGTCTCTGCGTTCAAAGATGCTTTCGCCCTTCTTCCCTCCTACCACGCCGCCACCGCCTTCGCGTCCTGCGTCATCCTGGAATCTGCAGTCAGGAAAGCCAAATCATTGGACCGCCCCCGATTGAGAAAAACCCTGGCCAACATGGATACCATGAGCCTGATCGGCCGTTACGGGGTGGACAGGACCGGGATGCAGATAAGGCAGTTCCCGGTGATCATTCAATGGCAAAGCGGGACAAAAGAGACAGTTTGGCCCAGTGAACTCCAGACGGCTCCCCCCGTGTTCCGCGGGGCACCCCATCCCACCGATGAAAAGTAAACTGGATATCATCTTCAGGCTTAATTTCAGAATCATCGCGCCGGTGGTACTCATGCTGTCGCTCATAGGGGTCGGGTTGAGTATTTTCGTCCTTGGAACCCTCAGTGATTTTCAGGCCAGTTCCATAAAAGAGGATATGGTGTGGACCTCGAAGCTTTCCTACGACATTGTCAACCGGCAGTACTACAGCATGGTAATGTCAGGAGGGCTAAGGGATCGCAATCTGGAGCGGATCTATCAGGGAAAGACACTGGGCGAGCTTGAGGATTTCGGCCGGCAGAAAGATTTCAGCGTGATCGTCTATTCAGAGACGGAGAACAGGCTCGTCCTTAACGGTGGGTTTCCCATCGACTTTATCAGGCGTATTGAGCATCAGTTTCCGGAAAGCGAAACAGCCAGGGTTAAATGGGCCGGCAAGGAATATTATGTCTATCACTTTGGTTTTGGTCCCTGGCGATGGCAGATCTTTCATCTAAAGGACGCTTCCCAATACGCCGGTCTGATCGTCAATATCCACTACGCCCAGTGGGCCACAGGTCTCATACTTGTACTCGCGGCGGTACTCCTCTACCTGTTGCTTCGCTGGAATATCAACCGGCCGATTGGACAGATAATCCACTCCATAGAGGAGGGTGGTCTCCCTGTCTACCGGGGCATCCGGGAGTTCGAGTACCTGGCAGGCGGTATAGGAAGGATGAGGAAAAGCCTGGAGGAGAGAGAGCGGTTTTTAGCCCGGGTTTTCGACAGCATTCAGGACGGCATCAGTATCATGGACACCGAGATGCGCATAATCAGGGTCAATCCTACGATGGAAAGATGGTTTCGCCACCAGATGCCGCTGGTGGGGAAGAAATGCCACCTGGTCTACCATGGGCTGGGGAGAAAATGCGAAAATTGTCCAGACCGGGGTGCACTTGACGGGGGCGAAGTCAGATTCAGGGTTGTACCGCGGATAGGGCCATCTGGAGAATCAACCGGATGGCTGGAGATCTTCGTGTTTCCGCTGGTGGAACCGGAGACGGGAAAGGTGGACGGTGTCATCGAATATGTCCGGGATATCACAGAGCGCAGGTGGGCCGAGGAGATGGTTCGCAAAAGCGAGGAGAAGTACAGGTTCCTTGCGGACAACGTCACCGATGTCATATGGACCATGGACCTCGATCTCCACTGGACCTACCTCAGCCCCTCAGTAACCCTCATGCGCGGCTATTCGGTGGACGAGATGCTGCAGATGAAACTGGAGGACACACTGACCCCGGAATCCTTCAAACTAGCACAAAAAGCCTTGGGAGAGGAAGCCGCCCTCGATGCCGCAGGCGGCGGGGATCCCGACCGCTCCAGGACCCTCGACCTGGAGTTCCTCCGTAAGGACGGTGGAACGGTATGGGGCGAGATTACGACCCGGTTTCTCCGTGACAAAGACGGGAAGGCCATCGGCCTGGTTGGGGTGACCCGTGATATCACCGAGAGAAAGGTTGCCGAGGATGCCTTGAAAGAGTCGGAAGAACGTTTCAGGACGGCGTTCAGAACCAGCCCGGATTCCATCAACATCAACAGACTCGAAGATGGGGTATACATTGACATCAACGAGGGTTTCACGACTATTTCCGGGTACTCCAGAGAGGATGTTCTGGGGAAATCCTCCCTGGAAATAAACATCTGGGCCGATCTCGAAGACAGGGAAAAACTTATCGAAGGCCTGAGGAAGAACGGCAAGGTCGAAAACCTGGAGGCCCCCTTCCGCATGAAAAACGGCCGGATAATAACGGGCCTCATGTCAGCCAAGTCCTTCAACCTGGGCGGGGTGCCGCACATCCTTTCCGTCACACGGGACATCAGTGAACTCAAAGCGGCACAGGACAGGCTGAGGGCGTCGGTGGAGGAAAAGGAGCTGCTTCTCAAGGAAATCCACCACCGCGTAAAGAACAACCTTCAGGTTATCTCAGGGCTCCTGAATCTTCAGGCGCATCACGTCACTGACGACGGAGCGAGGAATGTCTACAGGGAGAGCCAGAACAGGGTCAGCACCATGGCGCTCATCCATGAGGAGCTCTACCAGGCCGCTGACCTGACTCATGTGGACCTCGCCGCCTACATACAGAACCTGACGTCCAACCTGTTCGAATCATACGTGGAAAAACAGGATCGGGTTAACCTGATCCTGGAAACTGAACACATCGAGATGATGGTGGATACCGCCATCCCGTGCGGCCTCATCATTAACGAGCTGATATCCAACTCCCTCAAGCACGCCTTTCCAGACGGACGAAAAGGCGAGATACGCATCGGGTTCAGGGTGCTTCCCGGCGGCGAGTATGAGTTGATTGTTTCAGACAACGGCGTAGGACTCCCGGACGGGTTCGATGTCCGTAAGACAAAATCCATGGGCCTGCAGCTGGTGGTGCTTCTCATCGACCAGCTTGGCGGCAGCCTTGATGTATACGGAGAGAAAGGGACACGGTTTTCAATGAGATTCAATGAGTATTTGGAAGCCGGCACCACGCTGTACTAGCCTGGACGCAGCGCAGTACGCAGGACGAAGACGGGTACCGCGGAGTAAACCAGGGTCAAAAGAATTGTTTTGAATAAACCCTGTGCAACTCTATGTAACCCCGTGTACCCTGTGTTAAATTAACTTTTCCATCAATCTGGGCTTCATTCAGGTACTTATTTCCAGGGTGAACCGAAAAATACGAGGAGGTCAAGGGATATGCCGTCGTTCGACATTGTGAGCAAAGTGGACATGCAGGAAGTGGATAACGTGATTAACAATACCAGAAAAGAGATTCTGACACGTTATGATCTTCGTCAGGGTACATCCGAGGTGGACCTTGACCGGGGGGACGGAACCATCAAAATGGTGGCTGAGGACAGGATGAAGATGAAGGCGATCCAGGATATTATAGTCTCGAACCTGGTCCGCCGGAAGATAGATCCGAAATGTCTCGATGTCGGTGAACCGGAGGGGACCTCCGGGGGCCACCTGAAGTGCGAAGCCAAGATCCGGCAAGGCATCGACAGGGACCTTGCCAGAAAGATAGTCAAGCTCATCAAGGACCGGAAGCTTAAAGTCCAGGCCGCCATTCAGGACGACCAGGTGAGGGTGACCGGGAAAAAGATTGATGACCTCCAGGATGTCATAGGGATGCTTAAGGACAAGGAGCTGGAAATACCGCTTCAGTTCGTCAACATGAAAAGCTGAGAGGTCTTACTGTGTTTTTCCTCCCACTACCATCTGCATGTTGCCATGCTCTGCAGATGTATAGTAGGGTTGCCCGAGGGGTTATCCGGTATTGTACATGGATGCCGCATGGCCACGGGGGAGCCTTGCAGTCTGTGAATTCCCGTGGTAATGGGGCTTTTTTTGTCGGTTCACTACGCAAAGACCCGTCTGTCTTCATTCAGGGGTGTGTGAGAAAAAATGAGAATCGTTCATAAAATTTCCCTTTTCATGCTGGTTTTTTTCGGAACAGGCATGTTTTTAGGGGGCGTGATTACTTACGGTTCCCTTAAAAGCGTGCGTTCCGAGATGTATAAATGGTTTGACGGCAATGCCCAGACCCTGGCCGCCTCCATAGGGAATAAAGCGTTGGAAAACCTCCATTATTCCGATTACCAGGCCATCGAGCGGATGTTGATCCTGGATGTTGAACAGGACGGGAACATGGTTTACGGCCTTGTTCAGTTCGGAAATGACCTCTCCGAAATGAAACAGGCCGGTGATCCGAAAGCAGGACCCTACAGGAAATACGTGTTCAACATCATTGAGGACGGTAAAACCCTGGGGAAGGTTACCATTCACTACTCCACCAGGGTCATTGAGGAGAAGTTCACCGAGCTGACAAGGATGATCTGGTTGGGCGCCTCGGTCACCGTGGTCATCCTGCTGGTTTTGCTTTACGGCCTTGTCGTCTTCCTTGTTAACAGGCCGTTGGTTACCCTTGTCAGAAAAACCAGAGAGATAGCGGCTGGAAACCTGCTGGCGGAGGCGGAAGTAGGCACGAATGATGAGTTCGGCCAGCTATCGGATACGTTCAACCAGATGCAAGGCAGTCTGATTGATATGGTCACCAGGGTTCGCAACACTTTTGCGGACCTGGAGGCCGGGACGCGGGAGATATCCAACGTATCCAGTAAACTGTCCAGTGGAACCGATAGACAGACCAGCGCGGTTGATGATGCCTCCGTCTCCATTGAAGAGATGAGCAGGACCATGCAGGCCATCTCCGCGAGTGTTGAGGGAATGTCAAAATCGGCCGAGGAAAATTCCGCGTCCGTTCTGAAAATTGGGGCGTCCATCGACGAGGTTTCCGAAAGCGCCGAGAGTCTTTCAACTTCCGTTGGGCAGACATCATCATCAATCAACCAGATGAATTCCTCCATTCGTGGCGTTGCCCAAAACGTGGAGAAACTGTCGGCGGGTATTTCCGAGGTCACCTCCGCAATCACCGAAACGGAACAGTCCATTAAGGCGGTCGAACAGAGAGCGAAAAGGGCCCATGAACTTTCTGAGAGGGTCTCGGGGGCGGTGGCTCTGGAGGGCGTCAAATCGGTTGAAAAAGCTGTCAGTGGTATAGTTGAGGCGAAGGAAGTTGTGGACACGGCGGCCGGTGCAATTGAGAATCTGGCCAGGAAAACCGAAGATATAGGAAAAATCGTTGAAATTATTGAGGAGGTCAACGATCAAACGGGCCTGCTGGCTTTGAACGCTGCGATCATTGCGGCCCAGGCCGGAGAGCATGGAAAGAGTTTTGCCGTCGTCGCCAACGAAATACGCGATCTGGCCGACAAGACAACGGAGTCAACCAAGGAAATTACCGCGCTGATCTCCAGCACACAGAAGGAATCGAAAAAAGCCGTTGAAGTCGTGAACATGGGGGCCAGGAGAGTTGAAGAGGGGGTCGGACTTATCGGGGAGGTAAGCGAGACCCTGAAGATTGCCGGTGAGAACACACAGGAAGCGGCGGAGGCGTCCAAGGCCATTGCCCTGACGACGGCGGAGCAGGCGGATTCCATAAGGCAGATCATGGTGATGGCCGGCAGCATGTCCGAAAAATTCCAGCAGATAGCTGATGCCACCAGGGAACAGTCTCAGGGCAGTGAACAGATCATCCTGGCAGTGGAAAAGATGAACAACCTTGCCAGGGTTGTGACAATGGCAACCAACGAGCAGGCCAGAGGAATCTCCGGAATCGGTAAATCCAGCGAAGATACGATGGTAATGGCAAAGGATATCCTGGAGTCGATCAAGGAGGAGGCCAAGGTCAGTGAGATGGTCGTTAATAATGTTCTGGAAATCAAGAGCATCACCCGAACCAGCCTCATTGCCGTACGGAACCTCGATACGATGGTCGAAAAACTGATCGAGCAGGCCGGTCTCCTGAAAGAGGAAATCGACCGCTTTCGTACAGAAGAATAGCTCTAAACACCGCGGGCATCCCCGGTCGCCATGCTTATCTTCCATCTCAGGTTTTTCTCCGTGTCCTGTGTGGTGATATGGGTTAATATTGTCCCATGCATTCTTTTTTTATCACATGTCCCATGGGTATCGAATCGCTTCTTGCCGGCGAACTGCGTGGCATGGAAGCCTCCAACATAAAGGAGACCCGCTCCGGGGTGTCCTGCGATGGTGTTGTGGAGACGGCCCTCCGGATCTGCCTGTGGTCGAGGTTTGCCAATCGTGTCCTGATGCCCCTGGCTGTTTTTCCGGCAGCGACCCCCGAGGAGCTTTATGATGGTGTCCGGTCCATCCCCTGGGAAGATCACCTTTCCCCAGCCAACACCCTGGCCGTAGACACGACCGTCTCCGGTTCGGAAATTTCACACTCCCGGTACGCGGCCCTGAAGATCAAGGACGCCGTGGTTGACCGCTTCCGGGACCAGGTTGGCCGGCGTCCGTCCGTACAGGTCAAAAATCCCGATGTGCGCATAAATGCCCGCATCCACAGGAACCAGGCAACCATCAGCCTCGATCTTTCCGGAGAGAGTCTCCATAAGCGCGGATACCGTCAGGATAAGGGGATCGCCCCCCTGAAGGAGAACCTGGCCGCCGCCATTCTCGCCAGGGCCGGTTGGCCCGGGATGGCTGCCGAAGGACGACCGTTTATTGACCCGATGTGCGGTGCCGGAACCCTGCCCATCGAGGCGGCCCTCATGGCCGCGGACATCGCCCCGGGACTTTTACGCCCCTACTTCGGGTTCATGGGCTGGAAGGGGTTCGACCCCAGGGTCTGGACACATTTACAGGTGGAGGCCCGCTACCGGAGAAAGGACGGGTTTATCCATTTGCCGGTAATCACGGGGTATGACGTGGACGGCAGAATCCTGAAATCAGCCCGGGAAAACCTGAAGCGGGCGGGGCTTGATGGGAAAATAACTTTTCAGAGCCAGGATATAGGCTCGCTCCGTTCTCCAGGGGAAGGAAATTTTGGCCTTGTGGCGGTCAACCCGCCCTACGGGGAAAGGCAGGGCGAAGTTGATAAATTAAAAGGGCTTTATCAAAGGCTGGGGAAAACACTCAGGGAAAATTTTGAGGGTTGGAACGCATCCATTTTTACAGGCAACCCCGACCTGGGCAAAGAGATGGGAATAAGAGCCGTCAGGACCCACACCCTGTATAATGGCGCCATCAAGTGCAAGCTCATCCACTTTACCATAAAGAAAAGCCGTTTTTTCAAGGAGACACTGACGGCCGGTGGGTGGCCCAAGACGCCGGGTACCCCCGCATCCCGCGAAGCCGGCGGCGGGATGTTTGCCAACCGCCTTCGTAAAAATATTCGTACCATCGGCAAGTGGGCGGAGGAGGAAGGGATTACCTGCTACCGTCTCTACGGAGCGGATATTCCGGAGTACAATGTCGCAGTGGACGTTTATGGTGATCTGGTTCACGTCCAGGAGTACCGGGCGCCGGCCACTGTAGAGGCGGCAGGTGCCGAGGCCCGGCTCCGGCAGGTGATGTCGATCATCCCGGAGGTGCTGAAGATCCCCGCGGAAAAGATTTTTCTTAAAGTCAGGGAGCGCCAAAGGGGCCGGAGCCAGTATGAAAAGCTGCACGAATCAGGTCGTTTCCACGAGGTGACCGAAGGGGGGCTGAAGTTTCTCGTCAACCTGGAGGACTACCTCGACACGGGGCTTTTCCTGGACCATCGACTGACGCGGAAGATGGTCGGGGAGATGGCCCGGGGGAAAAACTTTTTGAACCTTTTTGCCTACACAGGTGCGGCCACCGTCCACGCCGCCGCAGGCGGCGCTTCCTTTACCACCTCTGTGGACATGTCCAACACCTATACCGATTGGGCCCGGAAAAACATGGCATTGAACGGCCTGAAGGGGAAAAACCACCGTTTCATCAAGGCTGACTGCATGAAATGGATCGAGGCTGCGAAAGCCCGCTACGATCTGATCTTCCTCGACCCACCCACTTTTTCGGCCTCCAAGGGGATGGAAGGCACCTTCGACGTCCAGAGGGACCATGTCGGTCTTATAACAGGGACGGCGAAGCTCCTGTCCGGGAGCGGTATACTCATCTTTTCCAATAATCGCCGGGGTTTTGAAATGGACTTGGCTTCCCTTTCCGGCCTCATTGTCGAGGACATTACCGCCCGGACAATCCCCAGGGACTTCGCCAGAAACCCGGGGGTGCACAACTGCTGGAGGATCGCAAGGGAAAGTTAACCACTTTTCGCTTTCCTCACAAATCTTCGATTTGCGCGGCCCTTGATTTCCCCCCATATGAGCGTGTAATCTGAAAATGTGGGAAAGGGGTCAGCCCGCCCGAAAACGATTCGAGTGGAAGGTGTTGTTTATTGTGGAAGGAGGTCAAGCATGTCAACCGTCTCTAAGAAGGATTTCGAAAAGGCCCTGGAGATCGGGCGTCCGCCTAATATAGTCAAACTGTTTCCCAATTCCAGGGCGCTCATCGTAAGCGGCAAGGCTATTGACCGGGCCATGATCGCCAAGGGCCAGGCTATGACCATCGCGGCCAACGGCAGGAACCAGTTCGTAATCCGGGGGGCCATGCGTGCCGCCCAGAGAGCCAACGCTGCCATCATCATGGAAATCGCCAAATCCGAGGGCGGCGCCGACGCCTACTGTGACGTAAACTTCTGGAACCTGGCCCGGTTGGTCGATTCTCTGGCCAACGAGATGGGCATCACCGTACCGATCGCCATCCACGCGGACCATTACGGAATCAAGGACGATGCCGATGTCGAGACGGCCAGGGTGGAGATCCCCACCATGTTCGACGCGGGGATCACTTCCATCGCCATCGACGCCTCGCACCTTCCCGACGACAGAAATCTCCTGGCCAGCATTGAACTTGCGGGTTATGTCCCCGGGTGGGCCGGCCTGGAAACGGAGGTGGGTGAGATCAAGGGCAAGGAGGGGCTCTCCACCGTGGCCGAGGCCCTTTTCCTGATCAAAGGCCTCAACGCCCACGGCATATTCCCGGACTGGATCGCCCTGAACAACGGAACAACCCACGGGATTGAACAGAGCGATGCCGGCATTCAAGTGGACCTAACCGCCCGGATCCACGCCGCCCTGAAGCCCTACAGGGTTTCCGGTGCCCAGCATGGTACATCGGGGAACAGCAGTGAGAGGCTTCGGAAAATCGCCAGGGAGACGGTCACTACCAAGGCCAACGTGGCCACAGCCCTGCAGATGATAAGCTGGGGCGTTCGGGTCAACGATTACGGGAATGCGTTTTTAAACGATGACGGTGAATTTGCAAAGGTCTCCGGGGATGGAGTTTCCGATGATCTGTGGGCGAAGATGGTGGCATACGCCGGGAAAAACGGGCTGAAAGGCGGCAACTACAAGAAGCTCAACCGTCCTTTCGAGAACCGTCTGTTGAGTCAACCGGCGGCAATCAGGGAGAGGAGTGTTCAGGCTGTGGAGGATTTTGTATACCGCCTTCTCACGGATGTCTTTAACGCCAGCGACACGGCCCCCTTGGCGGTCCAGTCCATCCTTCAGGCCGACTCCTTCGACCTGGGACCCAAATCGGGGAGGATCGAGGATCCGGGCCAGTGGACGGAAAAACTTATTGTCAAGAGGGCCGGGGAGATCAACACCGACAAGGGACCGGGTGGGGATTTCGACGACTGAACGGTCTTTTCTATAATTTAAACCGGTCCATCAAAAACAACCAATTCAGGAGAGAGACCATGACGCAGATTAAAAAGGGATCCGATACGGGGGGGCTTCCTCCAGGGAAGGCCGTCGATCTTGAAAAGATGGTGGAATATTCAGATGGTTCCATCGTGAGCAGGGCCCTTGTCCAGAGCAAGGTGGGGACTGTGACCCTTTTTGCCTTCGATAAAGGGCAGGGATTAAGCGAGCACTCGGCTCCGTTCGACGCCATCGTGCAGGTTCTCGACGGCACGGCGGAGGTGAATATCGGAGGGGAACCCGTGCTGACCACCGCCGGACAGACGGTCCTCATGCCCGCCGATATACCACACTCGATCAATGCGCCCAAACGCTTCAAGATGCTGCTGGTAATGATCCGAGGATAAAACAGCCGGAGGAGACCCCATACCCCCTTATTTTACCACAGTGCAGCCCCTCGCAGGCTGCTCCACAGGATTTTAAATGAGGGTTTTACAGAGTATAATCTGAACAAAAAACTACTGACCCTTAGTTTTACTCTGTGTAACAACCCTGTGGTGTGACCTGGAAGTGGTCACGCTGTGGTGAGTTGGCTTTGGAACGTGAAAAACATCTAGCCCCCGGATCCCAGACCCCGAATTGTAAAATTTTGGCAGGCACAATGCTGAATAAAAGGAGATTTTGATGGCGAAGGACTGCGGCGAACTGGTGCATTTCATGGAGGAAGATGTACCATTCAACAAGCTGCTGGGCATTGAGGTCGAAGAATGCGGGGAAGGGTTTGCCAGGGTCAGGGTTCCCTTCAGGGATGAGCTGGTCGGTGACACCAGGAGGCCCGCTTTGCACGGCGGGGTTCTCTCCGCCGTGATCGATGCCTGCGGCGGCCTTGCGGTGTGGTCCCTGTTCGAGCTCCGGGACCTCATCTCCACTGTTGACATGAGGACCGATTTTCTGAGGCCTGGTCCGGATTGCGATATCTGCGTGGAATCAAAAGTGGTTCGCATGGGTAACCGTGTCAGTGTTGTCCACTCTGTGGTGTATTCCGCCGATGACAGGGACACAATCGTTGCCGAAGGCAGGGCCGTATACAACACGAGACGAATCGAAAACAGGTGCAATGAATAATTATTATCGGTTGGGCAACCCTTTAGCCTTCACGTAGAGGGTTATCATGTCCGGGTTTACCATGGCCGGGTCGGGTACGAATCCCGGATCAAGGGCATACGATTCTTTCAACGTCCTGATAACCTTCTCCCTTTCCCCAAATGCATAATAGCATGAGGCCAGCAGTCGAAGGGCTTTTGCCCGATCTTTTCCCCTGAGTACGGAAAGCCTCCTCTCGATCAGGTCTCTGGCCTTCTCAAACTCTCCCCTTCTATAGGCACCTTGAGCTTCTTTTAGCCCCGAAAACGTCCTTTTCCCTGGCCGCACGCCGACTGCCTTAGCGCCGCCGCCGGCTGAGGATCTTATCAGGATCAGCGGTATCCTCAGGGCTGTGCCGACTGGAACCCGGTCAGGGTGGGAAATGCCGCTTGCCAACGCGATGCTGGTATAGGCCTTCGGGTTTCCGTAAAAGTCCCTTGCGACCGTGGAAAGGCTCTCCCCTCCACCCAATGTGTACGGGACCATAACCGGGATTCTAAGCCTTGTCCCGACTGGAACGGATTGGGGATTGCGAATGCCGTTGGCGGCCGCGAGGATGGGGAAGAGCTTGGGGTTTCCCCACTCTTTTTTTGCCAGCATGCTGATGCTCTCCCCTTCCCGCATGGTGACCAGCTCAGAGAAAGGCAGCCGGATCTTCATGGTCGGCCGGACCAGAGCGGGATTTTCGATCCGGTTAAACAGCGCGATCTCCCGGAAATTTGACCTGTTTCCGTAAAATTCCAGGGCTATCCCAGCCAGCGATTCCCCTTTTGCAATTGTATGTTGGATGGATGCGGCGTACAGGCTCGACGGAAAGGCGGAGATAATGAGCATGACTCCCAGAGTGAATGGCAGCGATCTGATGAACTGCCTGGATGCCGTCATCTTTCGTCCTCCAGAAAATCAACCCTGATGCTGACGGGTTTTCCCCGGGTAACGTCGAGTTCGAAGGTTCGCGAACCAAACCTGGTGTTTGTCAGGACCAGAGTGTGATGTCCCGGGGAAACCTGATACGGTATGGCCGATGGAGTGTAGCCGAGAGTATTGCCGTCCACTGTTACCTCGGCCCATGGGTAGGCCACAACCGTGAGGGGAATCATCCCCAGGCCTCCGCTGCCGTCGGGATGTGTCGGTTCCTTGATGGAACCGGACAGTACCGTCAGAAGAAACACCGCGGCCAGCACGATTGTGACCACCGCGGGTACGAAGATACGTCTTCCGGACAAAGTGGCGGCTTTTGCGAGCGACATGGGAATAGTGGCGTCGGCCTCTCCCTCCCGCTGGATCCCGGCAACAAGCCTGGCCAGAACCCTGGCGGTATCGGGGGCCCTCCTCGGAAGGGTGCGCTGAAGGGCGGACGCCAGATCATCCATGGTGCTAAAACGCCGGTGGGGTTTTTTCCTGAGGCATTTCATGATGATGCCTGACAGCCGTCTTGAAATACGGGGGTTCAGGCGCCGGGGCCTGACAGGCCGCTTCCGAATGATGGCGTGGGTCAGAGCCACATCGTTGAGGCCGGTGAAGGGTTTGGAGCCGGTAACGCACTCGTAAAGGACAATGCCGAGGCTGAAGATATCCGACACCGGACCCGGGTCCTCCCCTCTGATCTGTTCGGGGGACATATAGGAAGGGGTGCCGATGACCTGTCCGGTCGTTGTCAGGTCGGCGGTCCCCGCAATGAAGACGATACCGAAGTCGCCCAGCTTTACATCCCCACGAACCGACAGCATGATATTGCCCGGTTTGACATCCCTATGAATCATTCCACGTTCGTGTGCGTAACTGAGCGCGGCGCAAACCTGGATGCCGATCTGGGCAGCGAGGACAGTGTCCAGGGCGCCATGATGGTCGAGGGCTTCCTTCAGTTCCAGGCCCTCGACGTACTCCATGGCGATATATGCCCTGCTACCCCTTTCCCAGAAGTCGTGAATGGTAATGATGTTGGGGTGGTCGAGTGAGGCCGCCGCTCGGGCCTCCATCTGGAATCTCTCTTTGGCCTTGATGTCGGAAGTTGTGCTGGAAAGGTTCAACTCCTTGATGGCCACGATCCTGTCAAGGGATTCCTGCCTGGCGCGATAGACTATCGCCATGCCCCCTCGGCCGACCTCATCAAGGACCATGTATTTTCCCAGTTTACGGCTCATATGGGATATCGGATGCTGGCAGCGTGCAGGAAAACCTCGACACATTGCGGAAGAGTTGGCATGAATTGTATCATGCTCCGGCAGGCTTCACCCATGAGGCTGCATGAAATATCCGACAGACTCCTAGTCCTTCAGGGAATCATCCAGATAAGGTCCCCCATCCGATCCGACGAGAATGAACTGGAGAACCTGTTTGCCAAGGGTGATCTTGTCGCTGTGCCTGAGAATACGTTTTTCAACGGGCTTTCCGTTGACCAACGTCCCGTTTGTGCTGCCCATGTCCATTATGTAGTAGTCATTTCCAAAGGGTTGAATAGCGGCGTGCCGGCGGGATGCATCCGGGTCGTCGATATGGATTTCACAATCACTGGAACGGCCGATGACCGTCTGCCTATCGTTGAATAATGAGTACTGACTGCCTGCTTTGGTACCTGTAAGAACAGCCATGTACGCCATAGCCGGCCGATCGGGTTTGGCTGCTTCTCCCCTTTGGGGGATAGTCTGGGTAGGGAAAAAATCATTTTTGTCGTCAACGGGCATCGGCACCAACCTCAACTGTAAGAACCCTTTTTTAGCTATCACAGTTGGGGAGAGAGGTCAAACCGGCAGGTGCGTTGATGACTTTTTGCGAAGTCATCAAGGTTGATAGGGTCGTAAAAAGTCCATTGCTGACTTTTTACTCCACGGAAAGCGAAAAGTGTCATTTTCACTTTCCTCGCAAATCTTCGATTTGGGCGCCCCAAATGGGTGCGTTGATGACTTTTTGCGAAGTCATCAACCTTTTCTGAACAGGACGGTTGTGTCGCCCCAGGTCAGGGCCTCGCCGCTCCTTAGAGTACGGGTTCCCTTTACCGGTTGGTTGTTGACGAGGATAGTCTTGCCCCCGATGGACATCGGAACCGTCATCCCCTCGTTGGAAAGGACCCTGGTAATCAGACGGGTCGCCTTGGAGGAACCCTCCACAAGGAGGAACGGGTCTTTCGCCATGTTATAGGAGGTAAGGCGCCCCGCGGCGAAAAGCCCTGCCGGCCCCAGCAGACCAAGTAGAAAGAGGATTGGGGACGTAGCCCCGGAGATCCCCATGAAAGAGGCCCTGGGCGACAGGTATCGGCCGTTGAGGATTGATTCAGTGTTCCCGGACGTAAGGCGCAATGTCACAGGGACAACAGGATTGTCAGGCATACTTGAACGGTATCGAATAAGTACCTCCCTGGAAAGCTCCGTTGCGTAGGTCTCAAACAGGGTTGAAAGCTCGGATGGGTCCGAGGTAAATACGGCCCTTCCACCTGTCATGGCCGCCATGCCGCCCAATCTCTCTCGTCGGACATCCGGGCCAAGTCCCACGAAAAGAAGGCTCACCCCGGCTTTTTCTGCGGCGGCTACCGCATCTTTCATGGAGCTTTCACCCCTGTTGGCCATACCGTCGGTCAGCGTCACGACCACCTTTCTTCCGGCTTCGTTCCGGATCAGGTTGGATCCCGTGACGATCCCGTCGAACAGGGCCGTGTGTCCTGAAGCGGAGAGATCAGCGATGTTTTTATAGATGAGACTCGCGGGAAGTCCTGTGGAGATGATATGGACGGCATCGTCAAATGATATGAGGTTGATCCTGGCCTCCGCGGGGATGCTCCTGGAAAAGCCGTATACGGCGTCTTTGGCCTCGGTCAGTTTCCGGCCTTTCATGCTCGTGCTCGTATCGAGTACGATGGAGATGGAGAGAGGGGCATCCCTGGCGCCCTTTTTCAGATCTCTCACCTCGAGGAGAGATGTTTCCGTTTTGCCCTCCAATACGGTCAGGCCATGGACATTTCCCGGCCTCAGATCGCCGGGAAGTATTGCGTAAAGGTCCACGACAGGGTACCTGGATGTGTCCACCTGGGTAATGCGGGCGACCACCTGGCCGGGTTGAGAGGCATCCTGTGCGGAGGCGGCCGAGGGAACCGGGAAAAGGCCCATGATGCACAGGGCCGCAAGGGCTGCCATGGAGATGGTGGATGTCAGGCCTGTTTTCCGGCCGGGTGCATTGACCCGAAGAAGGGTTTTTCCGATGCTGATCAGGTCGCCGTGGGATACACCGGCTGCGGTTCCCGCCACCTTGCGATCGTTCAAAACGCTCCCTGCCGAAGAACCGAGGTCCTCGAAGAAAAGGCTGCTCCCCTTACGGAAAATACGGGCATGCCTGGGTGCCACTCCGGCTTCGATCAGGCGGACGGTGCATTTCCCCTCACTGCCGATGAGGGTGTTTTTCCCCAGAGTAAATTCCGATCCACGTCCGGGACCTTCAAGCACCTGAAGCCGTAGGGAGGAAAGAGCCATTTCCGCCCACGAAATGCCGAATCCAACAGCCGCGCCAAACGCCAGCAGGCCGAAAATCAGGCTCGCAGGGCCCATCAGCGGCTGTAGAAACTGCATCAACAGACCTCCCACCGCTCCCCCTACGGTCCCTCCACTGGCGGCGATGAGCCAGCGGGGCCTGGTGGATTGGAAGGGGAGCGTGATAGCCAGACCGATTCCAAGGCCGGTCACCCCCCAACCGACTGCTGTTCCGAAGGACAGAGGGAGAATAATCCCCGCGGAAAGGCCGGCCACGAGGTGATTTCCCCACAGGCGAAACAGGATCTGACCCACCCATGCTCCCAATGCGCCGCCAAGGGATCCTGCAGCCGCTGCACGCAGAACGCGATTGACCAGTTCGCCCTTCCGCTGTGTCCACAGAAGATCGAATGCGGTGAGAAAACCGGCGAGGACACCTCCCACGATGAAACCGAAGAGAATGGTCAGCCATGATGCGCCGGGCGAGAGGGACAGGATCAACCCCAGCGGCAAAGCGGCGCAGATGGCTGCGCTGCAACCGACGAACGACATTCTCGCAACCCTGTTTCCTATGGCCTTCATTGTGAACCTCCGCTGTTGTGGGGTGTCTGGAAGACGGCCTTGAACCGTCCCAGGTAAATAACGTCCCCCTCGTTGAGCGTCACCCTGTCGCCGGCCTGGACCCTCTCGCGATTGATGATAGTCCCGTTGGTGCTGCCAAGGTCCTCAAGCGAGAACTTTTCGTCCTCCCGGAAAATCGTAGCGTGACGCCGTGAAACTCCCATTTCCAGGCCACCGCGGACACCAAGATCCAGATCGGGATGAATACCCTCCAGGGGGTCCGTCCGACCGATAACAACCTCGTCACCGGAAAGTTCCAGGCGTCCTCCGTCGTTGAGTACGAGACAGGCCCAGCTTTCAGGCCCGCCGACTTCTTCCGGTTCGGTCCCCGGTTCCATTATTTCGGGATTCATCTCCCGGCTCTCGTCCGGTTCCGCTCCATTGCTCTGATACTCGTTCATGTCCCACCTCCTGAGAAAATGTACGCCAATGGTTCCGGCATCACCGGAGCAAGAGGCGGGCCACGGGATCGGGATGAAAATAAAAATGGAAAAATCTGCAATATCGGTAAGTTGGCGGAGGTATGAAAGATGCGGGGGTCAGTTTCACCCCCTCGTGAGGTGTTCGATTATCAAACAGGCGTTTGGGAATCGGCCGAAAACCTTCCTCTCGCCCGCTCACGGCAGGCAGGGTTCAGAAAAGATAATCCAACACAGAGGACACGGGGTTTAGCAGGGTACACAGGGGCAAACAACGGTTCAGGTGAGGGGATGCGGTCTACTTTGCGTAACTTAGCGTACCTTGCGGTAAATCAGCTTTTGATCTGGGTTAACCCCGCGAAAGGGTCAGAGGTTCGGGACAGGCCTCACCAGAAGGATCTCACCATCCCAGAAGTATTGCTGGTGGAGGATGTTTCTTCCCACCCCGGCATCCGTAATTTTCAAGGACTCAATGTCGAGCTTTTTTCCCTCAAGGCGGATTCGAAACCTCTTCCTGACGTTCGGCAGGGAGACCTCACAGACAGGCATGGGAAGTTCTAGCCACGGAAAGGGGCGAAAGAGGCCCTTCTCAACATCCACCGTCGCCACCGTGACAGGACGCCCGTTTACCATGGTCCGGGTATCCCACATACGGACGACCATTGCAGGGTACGGACCATCCCCTCCGGACCTCATCCATGTACCGTCCTGGGAACGGTTATGATAGTAGTAAAGGACGGCGGCCAATGGATCCTGGATCCGTTGTTCCAGGGTCATGATGACATAGCCGAAAAGATCCCTGACACGCATCTCATTTTTCCGGACGAATCCGGAATCCCTGAGGAGCCCCTCGATCCTTTTCCGGTCCCCTGAGAAAACCACCTGGATCGGCGCCGCCCGGTTCCCAAGAAGGGTCTCGGTAAAAGGAGAGATCTCCTTCCTGATAACCTGCCCCATGTCACCGGAAAACTCCCTGATCGCCGGTGAGACCACCTGGACGTTTCTGACAATCGGACCGGTCTTACGGATGGAGTAGGATACATTTCCCACAACGCCCAATACAGCCAGGAGCGCTGCTGCCGCGGGGACCCACTTCGACCCCATGCCAGCCCTGTCCCTGGGACCGTTGCGCTTGATAACATACTCATAGGAGGTTACCATTATGCTGATCCATATGAATCCTGCGAAGCCGGCGCCCAGTACGTCGCTGAACCAATGTACCCCCAGGTAAATACGGCTGAGCCCCACGAGGAAGATGAAAAGGAAATAGGCAAAGATTGCGGAGGTCCTTGCGCCGCCGGTCCTCACGTAACGGACCAGGTAATAGAGCGCAAGACCGAGGACCGTTATGGACATGAAGGTATGCCCGCTTGGGAAGGATGGGGTTGTTTCGGTGAAAAAGTGGTAAATAGCCGCGGGACGCGGCCTCTGTAAAAGGTACTTCATGGCCACAAGAAAGACCATCCCTCCGACAAAGTTGAGAACGAAGAAGAATGCCTCCAACCTTTTACGGTTGACAGCCAGGATGCCAAGAATCAGCAGAAAGGAGATTATGACCGGCACCGAACTCGCCATGGTCGTTATGAAGACGAAGAACTCGTCGGCGAACCGTGAATGGACGCCCTGCAGGGCGTAAAAGATGGTCGCGTCAAGACTGGTCAGTGGGTCGTGGAAAACGACGTCCTCAACCACCGCGAGAAAGAGGTAGGAGAAAAAGGACGTAACCAGGAAGCCGGTGGTAAGGAGAAGGCCCGAAGCGCTGTTTTTGTCGAATCGCTGTTTGAAAAACCCGACCAGTGAAGGGTGACGGGCCAAGAGACCGGAAATATACGGATTTTCCGAAAGCGAGACAACAACGCTATCGAAAATAGATCCCAGAAAACCGCCGGCACCAGCCAACTTTCTCCCCATCACCTTGGCAATATGCCTTGCGAAATAAAGAGTGAATATGATCAGAAGGAACAGAATGCTTAGTTTGCCCGTCCAAGCCTCCACCACCTTCCAACTTTCCCCGAACAGGTATCCGGCGCCTATGTAGGTGTAGGCCCACAGGATGCCGCTCACTGTGGCGTAGATCGCGAACTTCAGCGGATTCATGCTCAGCAGGCCGGCCAGGAAGGGAACCACCGGGCGAATAAAACCTACAAACCGCCCCAGAAAGACACTCTTGCCGCCGTGCTTCTCTATGAACCTGTTTCCCCTTTCCAGGTATGGTTGATATCTTATGTAGAGTTTCCCCCCGGTGATTCTTGATCCATAGATGCGTGCGAGGTAATAACTGGCGAGGTCCGCCAGAATGGCGCCCGCCGCCCCGGCCAGGGCAAGGGCCTGGAAGTCGAACAATCCCCTCGCGGCGAGGAATCCGGCGGTAACCGCGAAGACTGCGCCGGGGACAAAGAGGCCGACGAAGGCAAAGGATTCCGAAAAAGCTACGATAAAGATGAATACGTAGACGAGAAGGGCATGCTGGCCCAATCCTGTCAGGAGATCATTTGCGGCCTTTTCCAAATGCTGCCTTTCATGTCCGTCCTGCCTTGGACACAGCCTGTTGGAGGCTGCGCGAAAGCCACCTCGGGTGAGGTAATACCACGGAAACTATACCATTAACGGTCTGTTATCCAATAAACATAATGGGCGAAAATCCTCAATGGGCGTTATCGTTACCGACCGTCTTGACTTTTCCTCCCATGTTTATTATGTAAGTGCTTACTTACATTGAAGCCGGATCAGGCTGAAAGATAAAATATGGCTGAAAAATCCGATACGAGGGAAAAGCTCCTCGAAGCAACGTTGGAGCTGATATCCGAGAAAGGCTATCTCGGGGCGTCCACGCGGGAGATCGCCCAAATGGCGGGGGTCTCCGAGTTGACCCTTTTCAGACATTTCGGGAAGAAGGAGAGGCTCTTCGAGGAGGTCTTGAAGTCACGCACCTTCCTTCCACGGTTGATCCACCTCCTGGAAAATGTCCAGGGAATGTCGTGCCAGGATGCATTGGAAAGCATCGGGATCCGGTATATCGAGACCCTGAAGGAGAGGAAAAGGATGGTCAGGATCATCCTCTCCGAGTTCAATACCTACCCTGAAAAGGTGCGGCAGGTCCACATGCGGTTCGTCAGGGATATGGAAAAGGCCGTAGAGGGGTATCTTGACGGCTTGAGGGCTGAAGGGAAGATGCGGGAATTTGATTCAGGCACCGCCGCGAGAATGTTTCTGCGCACCCTCTTTTCCCACTTTATTGTCGAGGGTGTAATAAAGGACCGGGAACTTTCGCAGGCGGAGGTTACAAGGACCGTAAAGGAATTCGTGGACATCTTCGTAAACGGGCTCATCGCACGGGACCAAAAGGACTAGAAAGAGGCTGATATGAGACGCTTATCGGTTGTTTGTTTGTTGTTTTTCCTGTTTTTTGGGGTGGGTTTAAGGGCTGGTCATGCCCTGACGCTCCGGGAAGGACTGGAGATCGTTACTTCGCGGGGCAGGCGGATTCAAATTGCCGAAGCCAGGCAGACGGCCGCTGAAGAAGACGTATCGCTTTCCCGTTCGAAGCGGCTTCCCAGGGTGGACCTGTTCGCCAGACAATCTTTTCTCGCCTATCAACCGGAGGCCCGTTTCGGCCCCTCCGGCCCGGTGCCTGTGGCCGACAAGAACTCATTGTCCTACGGTTTGAGGGCCAGTCAGCTCCTCTACGACTTCGGGCAGAGCTCATCCTCGATCAGGGCCGCCGCCCTGAGATCCCGTGCCCAGGGAATCAATACCGAATCGACGCGGAACGTTGCCGCCCGCGATTTCATAATGGCCTATATTGGCCTTCTGGAAGCCGAAAAACGGCTGGATGTGGCCCGGGATGAAGTCAGCCAGTACGAGAACCACATGGGGGAGGCGAAGGCGATGTACGAGGAGGGGCTGGTGACCGTAAACGATCTTCTGCAGGCCAAGGTCATCCTTTCCGACGCCATGCAAAGAAAGATGTCCGCCCAAAACACCCGTTCCATCCGGGAATCGGTAATCAACAACCTCCTTCTCCGTCCCCTGTCGGCGGAGGTCGAGCCGAATGAGATCTCCACAGCCGCCCTCTTTCCGAAGCCTGATCTTGATTCGGCCACCAACACAGCAGGGAAGTTGCGGCCGGAGCTGAGGGAACTCGCGACAAGGATCGAGGCAAAGGAGGCGGCGGTCAGATCTCTCAGGGCTTCGTCCTATCCGACGATTTCCCTTAACGGTGGGTTTGCTTATGAGGAGAACGAGTACATGGTTCATGAGTCCAACTGGAACCTTTCAGCCGGAGTTTCACTGAACCTTTATTCCGGTGGGAGCACGAGCGCCAGGCTGAGGCGGGCGGAGACTGAACTCGATGCACTCAGGATCGAAAGGGCTGCCGCTGTCGAGAGAGTGAGCCTGGAGGTCAAGGATGCAGTCCTCGGGCTGAGGAGTGCTGGGAAACGGGTCGAGGCCGCCCGGGACGGAGTCAAACAGGCCGATGAGAACCTGAGGCTCCTGAACCTGCGCTACGAGGAGGGTGAAGCCACCGCCACCGACGTCCAGGATGCCGTGACATTGCTGGCGCGGGCCAAAACCAACTACTGGAGCGCCCTTTACGGGGTACAGCGAGAAACGGCGCTGCTTATTTTCGCCCAAGGCATGGACCTTGTTAAAGCCTATAACAATGATGACTTCGCAAATAGTCATCAACGTGCCCCCTGATGGGTGCGCAAATCAAAGACTTGCAGGGCAAGTCTTTGATTTGTGAGGAAAGTGAAAATGACATTTTTCGCTTTCCGTTGAGTAAAAAGCCATGGGTGGGTTTTTCACGGCACTATCAATAATGGAGATGACGGAGGTTTGAGATGACTGAAACGATACCGGCACCGGGGAAAAACAACAATAAAAAGCGCAAAGCTTTCGCCATTTTTTCCGGTGTGGTGATCATAGGGCTGGCCGTGGGATTATGGTATCGCGGGTATTCCCGGGCCCACCTTAAAACCGACGACGCCTTCGTGAAAGGAGCGATTCACCTGGTCGCGTCGCGTGTGCCGGGAACGGTAAGCTTGGTCCGTGTGGACAACAACCGGTTTGTCCGGGCGGGGGAAGAGCTCGTTGACCTCGATGATAATATCTACGTCCAGAGATTGGCCGCGGCCCAAGGCGCGCTTCAGTCGGAAATGGATAGGCCGGCGGAGCTCAAGGCCCAGGCGAAGGCACAGGAAAAACGGGTTTTATCGGCAAGGGCGTTTTTGAAAAGAACGATCATCGCGGGGGATGAGCTTAAGGCCGTCGTGGCGGTCCGGGAGGCCGAGATCCGTGCCAAACGGGCGGTTCGGGACCAGGCTGACACAGATCTGAAAAGGGCGCAGAACCTCCTGGGCAAGGGGGTCATACCCAGGGACCGTTATGACCGGGCCAGGACCGGTTTCGAGGTAGCAGCCGCGGTCCTTCATGCGGCCGAAAAACGGAAAGAGCAGGCGACGGCCACGGTCCGGGCCCATTCCAGCGCGGTTCTCCAGGCAAAAGCGGTCCTGAAGGCTGAGAGAGCCATGGCTGTCCGGTTCCTTCAGTCAATAAAGAGTCAGGAAGGCCAAATCCAGAGAAGGGAAGCGCAGGCGGAACTGGCCAAGCTCAACCTGTCCTATACGAAGATTACAGCCCCGGCTGACGGTTTCGTGACCAAAAAATCGGTGGAAATTGGAAATCAGGTACAGGCCGGCCAGCCGCTCCTGGCAGTGGTTTCCTTTGACAAGGCATACATCCTGGCGAACTACAAGGAAACCCAGCTTCACCTGATTAAGCCGGGCCAACGGGTAAGGATCAGACTCGATGCCTTTCCCTCAAAAAGGTTTGACGGGCATGTGGACAGCATTATGGCCGGCACCGGATCGGCGTTTTCCCTCTTTCCTCCTGAAAATGCCAGCGGCAACTACGTCAAGGTGGTCCAGCGAATCCCCGTGAAGATGGTTTTCGACAACATCCAGAAGGTAATTCCATACCTGAGAGTGGGGATGTCGGTGGTACCGACCATCCTGACCGGCGAATGATTTTAGTTTAGGGGACGTAGTTAAGTTGTTAAGTTGTTGGCCCTGCCGGAACTGAATTTCAGGTTGCTCATGGACAACTTAACAACTTAACTACGTCCCCTGACTAGAAATGCGAAGGAATCGCGTGACTGATCGAACCAGCCAAACCAACAAGTGGCTCGTGGCCATTGTAGTCATGCTGCCGAGTGTTATCGAGATCATCGATACGTCCATCGTCAACGTATCACTGGATCACATTCGGGGGGCACTGTCTGCGAGCATCGGCGAAGCAACCTGGGCCATCAGCGCCTACCTCGTCTCCAACGCCATCGTCATCCCCTTGTCCGGGTGGCTGAGCAGGCTGTTCGGGAGGAAAAGGTACCAGATCGGGTCTATCCTCATATTTACCGCGAGTTCCTTTATGTGCGGGGCCGCCTGGAGTCTGCAGAGTCTCATCGCATTCAGGGTTCTCCAGGGGTTGGGAGGTGGGGGGCTCGTTCCTGTGAGCCAGGCTATTCTCCTTGAGGCCTTTCCAAAGAAAGAGCATGGGATGGCCATGGCGCTGTTCGGGATGGGGGTCCTGGTCGGCCCCATTGTCGGGCCCCTCCTCGGGGGGTATATCACATACAACTTTTCCTGGCGCTGGATCTTCTACATCAATATACCAATAGGTCTTCTTTCAATCCTGTTGAGCGTCCTCTTCATCCACGACCCGTCCTACATGAAGCGACAGAGGATGAAAATCGACTACATGGGCTTTTTCTTTCTGGCGGTGGGACTGGGCGCCCTGCAGTATGTCCTCGACACCGGACAGCGGAAGGACTGGTTCGCCTCTCCTTATGTTTCAGGATTTGCCATCATCTCGGCTGTCTGCCTGATCTTCCTGGTCCTTAACGAAATGTTCACCGACGAGCCCGTTATCAATCTGGGGCTGTTTAAAAAGAGGAGCTTTACCAGCGGCAGCGTGGTCATGTTCTTCGTCATGTTCAATCTATACGGCAGCCTCATCCTCCTTCCCATCTTCCTTCAGACCCTCATGGGATATACATCGCTGCAGGCCGGGCTTGTCCTTGGCCCCGGCGGGTTCATCGCAATTATGGTAATGCCTATAGCGGGTATCCTGGTCACCAGGGTAGACCCTAAAAAGGTGTTGACGGTAGGGATTCTCATATGTGCCGGTACGACGTATGCCATGTCGTTGTTTAATCTGGACACCGATTTCTGGACCTTCGTCTGGCCGAGGGTGACCCTGGGCATCGGAATGCCCTTGATTTTTATTCCCCTCACAATCCTGACCCTGTCGCCCATCCCCAAGGAAAATATGGGGGGAGCTACCTCCATGTACAACATGCTGCGCAACCTGGGGGGAAGTGTGGGTATTGCCTTCGCGGGAACCATGGCGGCAAGAAGAGGGCAGTTCCACCAGTCCAGGCTCGTGGATCACCTTTCCGTCCTGGACCCGTCCTACGCCATGGCCAAGGCGAAAACAGCGGCCGTTTTGTCCTGGAAGGGTCTCCATTCCCTCCCTCCCGACGCCGGGATTTACCGCGAGCTCATATTCCAGGCGCGAATGCTGGGTTTCAACGATGCTTTCTTCCTCGTGGCCATGATGCTCCTTTCCTCGCTGGTACTCGTCCTTTTTATAAAAAGACCCACCCGGGATACCGGGAAAGGTTAGGGCGCATATATGCCGGCCTGCCGTGAGGTGATCCATACCGGGCAAACGGAGATTTTGTGTCAAATACCTGGTTGGGCTTCTAATGAGGCACAATAATACAAGGTGAAAAATGGTTTTTGATTGGGATGGTTCAAAATACGCTGCGATTTCAGATTTACAGGCAGAAGTGGGAAAAACGCTTATCAATACTGTCCGGCTTCAACCACACTATAAAATTCTGGACATAGGTTGTGGGGTAGGCAATCTCACCGCCGAATTGGCATCTCGATGTAATCAGGGATTTGTCCTGGGAATTGATGCATCATCATCGATGATCAATCAAGCAAAGGCTCATGCTGCCGGCACCTCGAATATCGAATTTCTCGTATTGGATGCTGAGAATATCCAGTTTCAGCATGAATTTGATGTGGTTTTTTCTAATTCGGTCTTGCACTGGGTTCCAGAGAATAAAAAAGTTCTCCTGGATATCCATACAGCGCTAAAGTCGAAAGGGCACATTGGTTTGCAGTTTCCTTTGCTGAATGAGAACCATCCCCTTATTTATTATACTCGACTGGCAGTTACGGCGCTTGGACTTGAAGAATATTATCATGCTTGGAAGTTTCCATGGTTTGTTACAGATGAAAAGGACTATAAAAGTATGTTGCGGGCCGTTGGATACCAGGATATTTCTGTAAAGAAGGTGCAAAATGATTTCAGATTTAGAATGGCTTCACAGGTTTACGACTTTTTTGATTCAGTTGGGTTGCCAATGTATTTGAGTCCGTTAGGGGCAGGCCAGAAGCGTCTATTCAAACAAAAGCTGCTTCAAGAAATAGAAAAGGACGATACGGGCAGAGGGATAATTCTTCATTTTCAACGATTATTCGCTTTTGGGTCAGTTCCTTAACAGGATTAAAAGGAAATATGATATGACTAAACCAAGGGTAACTGAAACCGATCAAGGAATTCAAGGTGATTTTAATGTAAACATCTATGATCAAATGCAACGAAGATTACGAGATAAAGGTTGATGACTTCGCAAAAAGTCATCAATGTGCCCACTGATGGGCGCCCAAATCAATGACTTGCATCCAAGTTGTTGATTTGTAAGGAAAGTGAAAATGACACTTTTCGCTTTCCGTAGAGCAAAAAGCCATAAATGGACTTTTTGCGACCCTATCAAGGTTGGATTGAGACAAATGACATCATTAAAAGTGGAATAACACAAGGATCAGCACTTGAAGTTGGTCCAGGTCCTGGATACCTTGGACTTGAATGGCTAACAAAAACTCAAAATACAACTCTTAACGCATTAGATATTAGTAATGATATGCTAAAAATCGCGGAACGTAATGCAAATGAATACAATTTGACAGACCGAGTTGAATATATAGAAGGCATGGGTGATAAAATGCCCTTTGAAGATAATTTGTTTGATGCAGTCTTTACAAATGGTTCTCTTCACGAGTGGCATGATCCTGAAAATACATTTAACGAGATATGCCGAGTCTTAAAATCGAATGGAAAATTTTTTATCTCAGACTTGAGAAGAGATATGAATATATTTGTGAAATGGTTTCTGTTGATTAATACAAAACCCAAAGAAATACGACCAGGGCTTATTACTTCAATTGATGCAGCCTATACTCCTGATGAATTAAGAGAATTAATAAAAGAAACGAAATCATTGAATTGTAAAGTTACTGAGAATATAATTGGAGTTAAAATTACAGGTTTTAAACAGATGTAAAAAAATGTTCTAATAAAAGTTCGCACCTGACTACAGGGCTCTATTCCAATCCAAATTTATTGGATCATCGCAAAAATAAGTACCTGGCTGCGAAACCTGTTTTCTTACGCCGCATTAAATTATTTTAATCCGAAAGTACTGTGCCCAGTTACCTTGCAGCAGGTAAAACTCATCGTTAGGCGGAATTCGAATCAAAGGAACTAAAAATGGTAGAGTCATAAACTATGTTTTCTTATGTCTTCATGAAAATACTTGAGAACCGGCCCGAACGTTATGATAAGGGCATTAATATTCTTTCGTTGGGCCACGCAAAAAAGATCAGAAGGGAAATTGTACAACTTCACGTAAAACCTCGCATGGAAATACTTGATATCGGTTGTGGAACGGGCTCACTGATTATAGATGCTGCAAAGGCAGGAGCTATCACAACAGGCGTGGATATATCAACTGGAATGTTAGCGGTCGCTCGAAAACAGATTGCCAACAGTGGGATGCAGGATAGGATTACCCTTCATAATGCCGGGGCTGCTGAAATAGGTTCGATTTTTGATGAAAATAGTTTCGATCTGATTGTATCGACTCTTGTTTTCAGTGAACTCTATGCTGAAGAAAGAGCATTAACGTTAAATCAGATCAAGAGATTATTGAAACCGAACGGCATGCTTGTAATTGCCGCAGAAGTTCAGCCTGAAAAACCACTAAAAAGGATAATCCACTTCTTAGTTCGTTTCCCTTTAATCATTTTGACCTATGTCATTGCCCAAACCGGTACAAAAGCAATACCTGGAATTTCGGAAGAAATAAGTGAATCAGGCTTAACCATCATCGGGGAGAGTCGTTCATTCCTGGATAGCTTCATTGTGCTTTCGGCCCAAAAACCAGCGGATGACAACCCCGATGAAACTGTATTGCCCGGAGCAGGCAAACCGAAAGATGATTTTTCACTTATTAAATCCGTATGGGATTTTATCGGTCGCTGGTTTCCAAATCCCGTTGAACCGGGCCTTCGAATCATAGGCAAGCCGGACAGAAACTCACCTGTGATTCTTACCAGTAATTTTCATCTTACTGTACGACGGGTTGAGAGATCATTAAAAGGTGAAAATGTTTTCCTGCTGGTGGCACCTGCAAACGGTATTAATGTATGGTGTGCATCTTGTGGGGGAGAATTAAACGCGCATTCAGTAATAACGATTATTAAAACGAGCCGAATTAATGAAAGAGTTGATCACCATAAAATTATTCTGCCGCAATTTTCAGCGCCGGGTATTGACTGCAACCTTCTTAAGAAAGAGACAGGACGAACTGGACTTTTCGGTCCGGCATATTCTAAAAACATTCCTTTGTTCTTAAAAAACCGTAAAATAGTATTTGAGCATAACAAAGCCGAGTTCCCTTTATTATTCAGGTTGGAAATGCTGCTTTCAATGAACTTCATTGTCTGGATTGTAATGGGAATAAGTACGTTGTTAATAAAACCAGATATGTTTTTCTCCCTCAGCGCCTTTTTCTGGATAACGGGCTTTATGCTTTATGCCGGATTTCCTTTAATCCCGGGGAAAAGTGGCTGGCTCAAAGCAGCTGTCTTATCCGGAATAGAAGTCATCTTGATCTCTATGTTTTCCATTTTTATATTGAACATGCCTGTATTCAGCCATTGGAAAACAATGATAATAGTCAGTGTAATAAACATCTGGTTTGGCTTCGATTTGAGAGGCATTGTGGCAGGCAACCCGTCAGAGGCCGAATGGTTAATGCATAAACTTGGAATGGCCTCTTTCGGGCATATTTTTTCAGCCGAAGCCTTTAGCTCTGGAAGAATTCGCCAGGATGTAAATAGATGTAATAATTGCCGGGTCTGTTTTATGGTTTGTCCGAAAGGCGTATTTGGGATTATAGATAAAAGCAGGATCAGAATTCAAAAACAGTTGGAATGTTTTGCGTGTAATGCCTGTGTCACCCAATGTGCGGAAGAGGCCTTATCTTTAGGTTCAGCACAATAATGTGCGCCTTACTTGCAGTGTCCAACGGGATAAAGAACGTCCAAGGTCCAAAGCCAACTCACCACAGCCTGTCCTGAGCTTGTCGAAGGGCGTGACCGTTCGAAGGTCACACCACAGGGTTTTAAAGGGAGGTTTCGCAGAGAAGATCTAACCATAAGGTCCTGGTTTTAAACTTCGCGAAACTTCGTTAACTTGTTCCTGACCTGTGCATAAGCAGACACAAAGCTACCAAAAGAGTCGATTTGAATGAACCCTGTGAAACCCTGTGTACCCTGTGTTGAGTTAGTTTTTTCAAAATCCTGGTCTTCATCCAGGTACTCATTTCCAGGATGAACCAAGATTAGTATTTGTTTTTTAAAACCCTCCTTTAAAACCCCGTGGTGCAGCCTGCAAGCGGCTGCACTGTGGTGAAATAACAGGTTCCAGATTTCAGGTTTCGGTTGTTTCATCATGTTTAAAATTGAACATTGAACATTGAACTGAACGTTCATTATCCCGTTGGTCCTTGGACATTGTATGGGTGTGGGAGATGGCGATGATCGAGAAACAGGATATTAGAGACGCCGTTCGTGGGAACGTTTTTTGGCTGGGGGTCGTCAGCTTTTTGAATGATCTCTCCAGCGAGATGATCTACCCTCTTCTCCCTGTATTCTTCACTGGACTGGTACCCGTATCCATGGCCGCCGTTTATATCGGACTCATGGACGGCCTTGCCGACAGTGTCTCCAGTATTTTGAAGCTTTATGCCGGAAGGTTAAGCGATTCCCTCGGGGTCAGGAAACCGCTGGCGCTGGCGGGATACGGGATCTCCTCCATCACAAGACCGCTCATGGCCATGGCGGGGGCCGGATGGCAGGTGATTATCTTCCGCTTTATGGACCGTGTGGGCAAGGGCATCCGAACTTCCCCGAGGGATGCCCTGATCAGTGAATCGACTGATGAAGGGAGCATGGGTGTTGCCTTCAGCTTTCACCGGATGATGGACCATGCGGGAGCGGTGGCGGGCCCTCTGGCAGCGGCCGCCTTCCTTTATGCCCTTTTGGGCAGTGCCCTGCTATGGGCGCGGGGTAATGGAGCAGCGGACGTAGAAGAGATGCGCGCGCTGCGGTGGCTCTTCGCTCTCGCAATTTTGCCGGCTCTGGGGGGAGTGGCGGTCCTCTGGAAGTCTGTAAGGGAACCCGAAGTCTCCGGCATCCCGGAGGGTCGTGTGGAGGTAGTGGAAGTCGCCGGACGTTCCCGATCGTCACTTTCCCCCAGGTTCTATCTCTTTCTTGCCGCCGTTACCCTGTTTGCGCTGGGCAACAGTTCCGACCTTTTTCTGGTGCTCTTTGCGAAAGAAAGGTTCGGGCTTGGCATGGGGTATGTCATTGCCCTGTGGGTGACCCTGCATATCTCCAAGACCGCCTTCAGCCTGCCTGGCGGGAGCCTTTCCGACCGGCTGGGGAGGCGGCCGGCCATCACCTCCGGATGGGTTGTCTACATCGTCGTGTATCTTGCCATGCCATGGGCCGGAAGGTTGGAGACGATGTGGGCGTTGTTCATCCTCTATGGTCTATATTACGGTCTCACGGAGGGGGCCGAACGCGCCTTTATCCCGGATTTCGTCCCGCCCTCAAGCCGTGGCAGAGCCTACGGCCTTTATCATGCCGCTGTCGGTCTGGCCGCTCTTCCGGCGAGCCTCGTTTTCGGGGTTCTTTGGGCTACCCTCGGCGCGCGGACGGCCTTCCTCATCGGCGCAGGTCTCGCCGCGGCGGCTGCGATGCTTCTCGCAATGCTTCGACCTGAAAAACCACTTAGACGTTGTCCAGAAAGCCTACCCACCCTACATTGAGGCTTGTCACACCGTACTCTTCCTCAAGGAGTTCATTCCGCATTTTTCCCGCACCCGGTCGAGAGCGACCCTGGGTTCTGGATTTTCGATTGGATCACCCGCAATATCGGATAATCCCGATCACCACTCCCTCTATTCGAAAGTCCTCGTTTTTCTCGACCACAATGGGTTCCATCTTTGGATTGGCGGGGCGCAGCTCGATTTTATCCGCTTTGCGGAAAAAGCGCTTGACGGTGGCTTCACCCTCCATGAGCGCTACGACTGTCTGACCATTGTCGGCGGTCCCCTGCTTCCTTACAATAACGAAGTCCCCGTCCAGGATGCCATCCTCGATCATGGAATCACCCTTAACGCGGAGAACGAAATTCTCCCCGGTACCGGCCATGGAGTGGGGCACCTCAAGGGTGTCGGGTGTCTCGATCGCCTCGATGGGTTTCCCCGCCGCCACGGTTCCGGCCAAAGGGAGTTCATATCCCCGCCCCACCGTGTTGGGGACTCTCAGGCCCCTCCGGGCATTCCATTTCCGGGTAAGAAACCCCTCCTTTTCCAGGCGTACCAGGTAGCTCTGGACGGTTCCCAGGGATCGAAAACCGAACGTTTCGGCAATTTCCTTCTGGGAAGGGGCGTAGCCTTCATCCTTGATGTGGGAGCGGATGAAATCCAGAACCAGTTTCTGCTTGGGGGTTAAAGGGCCCACGTCAGTACCTCCGGGGTGGTCAATTTAAAATCCAGGATCCAACATCGACCGGGAACACAACAATGATTGCATTTTTTCGGTTGCTCTTCAATACGTCCTTATACCCATACTCCCATGCCGCCCTCCCCCGTGCTCCCGCGCCCCGCTTGTCCGAAGTCCCGCCGTCGGCGGGATCGAAGGACGTCCGTTTTCCCCCGTTGGACCTTGATAGGGTCGTAAAAAGTCCATTCATGGCTTTTTACTCCACGGAAAGCGAAAAATGTCATTTTCACTTTCCTTACAAATCAATGACTTGCAACGCAAGTTATTGATTTGGGCGCCCTTCAGTGGGCGCAATGATGACTTTTTACAAAGTCATCATCTTTGATAGGGTCATAAAAAGTCCTTTCGTGGCTTTTTACTTAACGGAAAGCGAAAAGTGTCATTTTCACTTTCCTTACAAATCAACAACTTGCGCTGCAAGCCGTTGATTTGAGCGCCCTTCAGTGGGCGCGTTGATGAACATTGAACGTTGGTCATTTGATACTGGGATAGGTTCTATGTCCCCCCACCCCAGGGACTACGGCGGAAATCTTCTGGTCAATACGATAACTTGCTGGTATCCTGTTTATGGCGTAGGTCCTCTCTCCCATTATGGGTTGTTTTGCCTCAAATCATTCTGCAGAAGGCGGCCTGCCCCCGGCTCTCTTTTTACACCACTATACAGGCATTACCCAAAAGGATGGCAGAATGGCGCGAAATAACTATGGGTTTGAAAAACGACAGAAAGAGATAGCCAAGAAAAAGAAGAAAGAGGAAAAACGACAGCGTAAACTGGACAGGAAAAACGCAAAGTCCGAGGAGAATTCGGAACTTTCTCAAGAGCAGCCTGCTGAGGATGTACCGGAAGACGCTCCCGAAACCTGAGAGATAAATATTTATTCCTGCGATCAGGGTCTCTTTGCCTTATCCGGATTCACGAGGATCATCCCTTCAAAGTGGGCAATGTCCTTTGGCTTTTCAGCCGGATTCTCCAGTGGACCTCATTGGATGGGTCTCTTTCGATACGCACCTCTCGAATGGTCCTGTTCTGTAGCTTTACTATGACCTTTGCCATACTGTTGACCTTCACTTTTGAAATCTCTCAACTTGAAAATGGGTATCTGGATGTGAAACCATCACTTTCAAAGCCCATTTACACAGCGTGACCGTTCGAAGGTCACACCACCCTTCGACGCACTCCGCTTGCTCAGGACAGGCAGGGTTGTTACACAGGGTAAAACCAAGGGTCGGTAGTTTTTTATTAAGGCTATACTCTCTCTGTAAAATCCTCCTTTAAAACCCTTCTGTGGTGCAACCTGCAAGCGGCGGCACTGTGGTGAAACAATGTGCCCTGTCGCGGTACCGTAAATCCATTATGGGGTTTTCGGCAGCAAGACCCGGAGGGGTTTTTATGCCGGGGATGATTTGCCATGAATGAGTGGGAAATGATGAAGGAAAATCTTGTAACCATATCGACCCATGGGACGATCATGGAAGCCGAAATTGAAAAATCCCTCCTGGAATCGGAGGGGATAGAGGGGTTTATCCGGAACCTTTATGCAAACGCATTGTACCCCGGCCTGCTGGGGGAGGTGGAGCTCCAGGTCAGGGAGGAAGATGTGGAAAAGGCGCTGGATGTTCTGGGGAGCTAGCCGGCGGCATTGAGGTCCGGTTCCCGGGCCATTACGGCAAACAGGTTTTCCAGGACTTCCTTCTGTTCTCTGAGGTCGTCGAGAAAACGTGTCCGTTTCTCCTCCACGAACTGTTCGGCAAGCTTCATGTAGTATTCAATGCCGGTAGCCAGATTATCCTTGAATTCCCGGAAATACTTTGGAGCTGTGTTCATGAGGCCCAGGGAGAACTTTTCCATCTCGCCCTTCAGATAGTCCAGGTTGATGGACAGCTCCCGGATGAACATGTGAGGCCGGTCCGAACTGGTCAGCAGGGAAAGCCGCCCGTAAATATGGTCCACCATCTCCTCTAAAGTGGCGATTTTCGAGAAGTTTACGATGGCGGGCCCGCAGCATATGGCGGGTGTCGCTTTGGGATCGATCCCATTTTCAAGCGTTGCGCCTCCTGAGAGGTCGTGGCAGAGACACGATTTGGCCAGAACGTCCTCTTTAATCCAGTTGAACTGTTCCTCCGTAAGCTCCTCATCCTCCATGTGAGGCAGCTTCTTACTGATGTAGCTTCTTGAAGCAATGCAGTCCGGGTGCGTGGTAAATTCCGTGTTGAAGATCCTGGCATGACCCTTGGGACAGGGGCTGCCCGGCCGGCCCTCCCGGATTCGTTGCCGGCGCGCTTCCTCGCTGGCGGATGTCCGGAGGTTCCAGAATGGTACATTCAGGGGTGAAGATGCGCTCAGGTAAACATCGTCGTCGTCGGCGTTGATGAGCTTTTCGATATGTTCATTGTCAACGTTTGTTACCTCAGGGACCAGGAGGAACGGGGTGCCCCATCCAACTTTGCTTATCCCGTAGAATTTTCGTAAAAACTCGTGCTCCTCGGCGGTCCCAACCCCTCCCGATACCCTGAAGCGGACCTCATAAGGATCAGGCGTGGGGGACAATCCACGCGACGAAAGGGCTGTAGAATAGAGCTTGTGAAGCTGGCCGATCAGTTCCTCTTTCTTCTGCTTGAACTCCTCGAGAATCGACCCCATAAGGTTTCCCTTGGACGGGAAAGCGTGACCTCCGCAGTTGAGGCCGGATTCAATACGGTATTCGGAGACCCAAAGGCCCCGTTTTGCAAGGAACTTGCCCTGAACCACGGCTGATCGGTAATCGCTCACCTTAAGAACGATCTGCTTCTTCAGGGGTTTTGTCTCATCGGGGAGGAAATCGTTGAAGTTGGCGGCATAGCTGTAGAGACGGGGGTTCAGACCCGCGGAAAACACGATGGAGGATCTTAAGGTACTATTGGCATAACCTCGTAAAGCGGCAAGCGCATCGGAGAATTCATGGGGAAGCGCCTTCCCCTTTCGAAAATAGTCCCGGTCAAGTTTGGTCATGATATTGACATCTATGCTTCCCGGGACAATCCGGCGGCGCAGCGCCTCCTGTCTCCGCCTCCTCTCGGCGACATCGCCGGTGCCGAGCATTTCGAGGTAGGATGATTTCAAGGAACAGTCCGGAAGCAGCTCAAAACATCGGGTAATCTCGCTGCCCGGCTCGAAGGGGGAACTCCTAAGCTCCTCGACCCCTGTTTTAACAAGCCTGTCAATGAGGTTGAGGTAGGCGGTGATCCGCTTGGCCCGGTGGTCGTGCTCGCTCTTGGGAATCTCCTCATAGGGTTCCCCCACCCGTTCACAATGAAACCTGCGCATCTGCTCGATGAAGGTATCGTCGACGAGGGAAATCGTCGAGGAGATACCGTACTTCGCGACCCTGATGGGAGAGTCGACAGTGAACCCAATTCCCATAACCGGTATGAAGAAGGTGTGTGCGCCGTTTGATGATGGATGATGTATTTTGTTCATATCCCCGTCTTTTCGATTTTGTGATCCGGCATGAAAGGCCGGTGGCCGGTTAAGCCGTCCGGTGGGAGTGTTTGAAGCAGGTCCCGGCGACGACTTTCCGATTGGCGATATTAATGGGCGATATTATAGGAATGCGAGGGTTTTTTGCAAAGGAAAATTATCAACCTTGACAACTTTGTAAAAAATTTCTTCAGTTCTTTGCCCTTGACGGTTATACCATTGGCGTGACTCACTCGCTTTCGGAAGAATGAAAGAGGGTTATTAAAGCCCCTTTTTTATCGTCCCCGATTTCTGTTATAATTTTCACCCTTCGGGTACAGGTATTTAATCCGTCACAATAAGCGTCAGAGGAAAAGAGCTTTGATCCAGGGAGGTGAAACATGACCGACAGCATGATCGGTGTTAATCTGACCAGGCATATTTCTGAAAAACAGAAGGAGTACCCCCAGGCCACGGGGGAGTTGACCGGGATTCTCAACCAGATTGCCTTTGCCGCCAAGATCGTTTCCAGAGAGGTCAATAAGGCGGGGTTGGTAGAGATCCTTGGCCTGACCGGGGAGAGGAATGTCCAGGGCGAGGAGGTTCAGAAGCTTGACGATTTTGCCAACGCCGTATTCATCAACATCCTGGGCAGGTCGGGTCATTTCTGCATTATGGCAACGGAGGAGGAGACCGATGCCATTCTCATCTCCGACGGGTACAGATCCGGGCAATACTCCATCGCGTTCGATCCGCTGGATGGGTCTTCCAACATCGACGTCAACGTCAACATAGGTACTATCTTCGCCATATACAGAAAGGTCAGCGATGGTGACAAGGGGGTCTTAGAAGACCTCCTTCAGCCGGGGAGGAAGCTTGTGGCGGCCGGTTACGTCGTCTATGGCAGCAGCACAATACTGGTAATCAGCACCGGCAATGGTGTACACGGGTTCACCCTGGACCCGTCTGTCGGTGAGTTCCTGGAGTCCCACCCGTTTATCAGGATCCCCGAAAAAGGAGATATCTACTCCATCAACGAGGGGAATTACCCATACTGGTCCGATGGGGTCAGGCGGTATATCGACCATATCAAGGAAAAGAACAAGGCCACCGGGCGTCCCTACAGTTCCAGATACATCGGGTCCATGGTGGCGGACATGCACAGGACCCTGATCAAGGGTGGAATCTTCATGTATCCGGCCGACACCAAGGACCCAAAGAAGCCCCATGGCAAGCTCCGCATCCTTTACGAGTGTGCCCCCATGGCGTTCCTTGTGGAGCATGCCGGCGGGTCGGCCAGCACGGGCACGGGGTCGGTTCTGGATGTGGATCCTTCGGAGCTGCACCAGAGGGTTCCCTTCTTTGCGGGGTCCATGGAAAATGTGAGGGAGTTGGAGAGATTCATCGCTAAGTATGATGGGTAGAGGCAGGTGTCAAGTTTCAGGTGTTAAGTACGAAGTTCCTTTTGATTTATCCTGAAAAGTACCTCTCAGGAACGAAAACATAACCTTCCATGAGCCGGCGAGCTGTTCTTCCCATGGTGGCTTTAAGAATGTGGTAGGAACCCCGCTGTTCCTCCACCTGGGCACCGGCCTCAATGACTCCTCCCGGATGTCCGATGCGAACCGTCCCTTTTTCGTAGGCATTTCCCCTGACGACCTCTGATACCACGGTTCCAGGGATCTTTGCCGCCCCCGCTGTGTAGATGAAGGCTGTAACGGGAAAAGACCGGTGGAGCGTTCCCATGGACATGACCCTGGCCACGAGGTCCAGCTGATCCTGGGTCACGACCTGCCCGGTAAGGGCCGTGTACTTCCGGGGCGGCCCTACAAAACCCACTTTCGGAACGGCCTGGCTCTTTCGCCCCGCTTCCTCCGGTGTGGCGGCGAGGCCCATGAGAACGGATGCCCGGCAACGGATGAGCTCGAGGGTGTTGTAGGTGGACGGGGTGTTTTCAACCTCACCTATCTCTGTTCCAAGGAGCCCGATGTCCTCGGCGAGGATCAGGACGGCTGGGTTTCCGGCGTCGATAAGGGTTACCCGGACGTCGCCAAAGGGTGGGATTTCCATGGTGTCCACGAGATTACCGGTGGGAAACAGCCTGCCGGTAAAGGATCCACCGGGGTTTATGAAATCGAGATTGACTCTGCCCCCGGTGCCGGGGACCCCGGCAATCGCATAGTCCCCCTCGGAATTGTACCGGCCATCCTTCACGGGGACCTCGGCCACGATGAGTTGGCCGGTGTTCTTCTGGTAGATGCGGACGGTGGTCATAGGTTCCTTGACCTCCACCAGCCCTGCGTCCACCGCGAAGGGCCCAACAGCGGAGGAAATGTTGCCGCAGTTGCCTCGGTAGTCCACCACAGGACGGTCGATGGAAACCTGGCCGAAATGGTAGACAACATCATAATCAGGATGGGTTGAGCGGCAGATGATGGCCGTCTTGCTTGTTGTAGATACCCCGCCGCCGACGCCGTCAATCTGGCGACGGTTGAGGTCAGGACTGCCGTAGGCTGCCAGGATTACCCGATCCCGGGCTTCCTGATCCTGGGGAAGATGGTTTTCCAGGAAAAACAGGCCCTTGCTTGTGCCACCTCTCATTAGAACTGCAGGAATCCGCCGTTGCAATTGGTTCCTCCTTTCCAAAACGGCCTCTGGTTTCTATATTTCCCCCAGGGGCTCATCCGGTTCTCCTGACAGTTGAAACTTTCTCATGAAACGCTTGTCGATAAAGTCCTTGAGCCGGAACGCCAATCGTCCCTGCCAGACCCATTCTCCCCGGCTGAAGATTCCGGTACCATCTCCCATGTTGAGCAGAACGAGGAAATGGGGGTTGCCGGGTTTAAATTGCCTCAGAGAAGTTCCTTCCAGCGCCGCTAGAAGATTGTGGTACAGGACCGGGTTTTGGCGGATAGCATAGACTCCCACCTTTGCCAGACCCCTTCCCAGAAAAGTGATGCAGTCCCCGGCTCCGAAGATCTCTGGAAATTCAATGCTTTGCAGGTAAGGGTTGACAAGGAGTCCGCCATCTTCACCGGTTGGAACGAAGGTGTTCATGAAGAACTCTGTCGCTCTGACCCCGACGGCGAGGAAGATATGATCGGCCTCTATATCTGTCCCGTCCGACAGGGAAACCACTCTCCCATCCATCGATTGGGCATGAGGGCCTTCGATTACCTTTATCCCTCTGTCTTTGAGAGAATGGAGGGCCAGTTCATGCATTTTGCGGGGGAAATTCCGCAACAGGCTGCCTCCTGCGACGAGGATGACCCTGGCCTCCCTGCCGGCGTCCGCGGCCAGCTTCCAAAGGGCCGCCGAGATCTCCACTCCTGCGGGACCCCCCCCCACGACAACAAGTCTGGCTGGATTACGAGAGGCGGCGCCTTTCAGGGAATCCAGGACCGCCATTCTGCCCCTCACCAGGTTCTCGATGGGCTTGGCGGTAATTACCGTACCGTTGTTCGATGTGATGCTTTCCAGCGGTACACGGCTCCCGATGTTGAAAGAGACGACATCGTAAGAGATTCTGCCCCCCGATTTTAAAAGCACCTCCCGGGATCGAGCCCGGATTCCCCCGGCCCGGTCAAGGACAAATTCGCCTCCCCGGTCTTCCACCATCTTCCGGATGTTGAAGCGGATATCCTGGGTTCGGTACAGGCCGGAAATCATTCCTGGAGCCATACCGGAGTAGTAATGGTAAGGTGATGGACCGATGACGGTCACCCGGTGCCCGCGAGCGATAAACTTTCGGATATTAGACAAGGTTGTGAGGTGGGCATGGCCACCCCCCACAAGGACAAGGTGTCCTGACATGCAAAATGTCCTCCTTCGAATAAAGAGTTTAGCACAATTCTTCGGTTGACCCTTTCAATTGGTGAAGGTAAAAGAATTTGATGGACTCGAAAAGAGTCCATCAAACAGGAGGTTTTTTTCATGTTCCATCTATTTGCTCAATGGCTTGCGAGACTGGATTGGACGGTCCTGATTGTTGTTTGCCTGACGCTGGGTCTCGCGCCTTTCGCCCCTCCCCATATCTGGGAGAAGCTCAGTATGCTCGTCAGGGGAAAGCTGGTCCGGCCCCTTGATTGGCTCGATTTCACAATACACGGCGCCCCATGGGTGCTTCTGATCCTGAAAGGGATAGTGGAGGTAGTTAACTTCAGAAGTTAACTGGGTTTTCCTTCAGTGGTGTCCGGTCCAGGAGGGTGATGTTTCACTTCTGTTCGAAATGACGCCCCTCAGTGTCCGTACAGCCGCGGCGATGTCCGGGGCCTGGGTGAGGGCAGTGACCACCGCGATTCGCTTTGCTCCCCGTGCGAGTACCTCGTGAATGTTGGCTTGCTTAATACCTCCCATGACGGTGAACGGGATTTCAAGGCAGCTACCTATCCCGATTACGGCTTCCGGCCCCAAGAAGCGGTTCATCCCTCCCTTTGTGCCGGTGGGAAATATGGGACCGATGTTGACGTAGTCCGCCCCCCTTGCCTGGGCGGCCAGCGCCTCATCCAGGGTGTGCGTCGATACCCCCATGAGAAGATCAGGGGCTATTTTGCGTGCCGCTTCCACCGGGAGATCGTCTTGGCCCAAGTGAACCCCGTCCGCGTCCACGGCAAGGGCGATGTCTACGTAGTCGTTGATTACCAGCAGGACCCCGGCTTTCGATGTAATCTCCCTGAAGCGCATGGCCATGCGGAACAGATCCCTCTTGAGGGCATCCTTGTCCCTCAGCTGGACGATTCGTACGCCCCCCCGGATCAGCCCGTCGAGAACCTCCACGTTCGACCTTCCCGACGACAGCTTTTCGCAGGTCACCGGATAGAGATCCACGCCCCGGAAGGCTTCCTCCCTTTTCTTTCTTTTGGCGCTAACCACCGGATACCATCTGAATTATCTCCAGGGTATCGCCGTCCTCAAGTGGTTGAGCCTCGTGGTTTTCCCGGTTCAATATGTCCAGGTTCCGTTCCACGATCACCGTATCCGGGTCGACAGCAAGTTCCTGGAGGAGTTCCGCTACCGTCAGCGGACCGGCCACTTTTTTATTTTCGCCGTTTATCCTTATCTCCATTGGGTAATCTCCTTTCGCACTCCTTTTACGGGAATACATTTGATATTGTCGCAAAAAGTCCATTCGTGGCTTTCTGCTCCACGGAAAGCGAAAAGTGTCATTTTCACTTTCCTTGCAAATCTTCGATTTGAGCGCCCTCTCCGGGCGCATGTAATGACTTCTTGCGAAGTCATTACATATCAGCGGACGAACTCGGCGTCCCAGTCCTTCCAGACGGGCTCATAGCCTTGGCCGCGTATGACGTCCGCGATCTCATCCGGGTTCCTGTGGTCTGAGATCTGAAACTGTTCGTCCGACCCGGCGCGCTGCGTGTATCCTCCAGGCTCGGTACGAGACCCAGCGCTCATGGAGGTGACCCCGAGGGATATCATGTGATCCCTTAGAAGAGGTGATTCGCGTGTGGAAAGCAGGAGGCCCCCATCCGGCAGGAAGAGGCGGAAGGAGGTCAGCATGTGGACAAGGTCGCGATCCGTCACCGGACAGGGTGGACAATAACCTCCAACAGCCGGCCTGAGCCTGGGGAAAGAGATGGTCAACTGTGATCTCCAATGCCTGCGCATCAGGTAACGAGCGTGGAGGGCCAGGAAAGCGGCCTCTATCCTCCAATCGCTCAAACCCAGCAGGGCGCCGATCCCGATCCTCCTGAAGCCGGCCTCGCCGCCCCTTTCCGGTGTTTCCAGTCTCCAGCGAAAGTCCCTCTTTCGGCCGGCCCGGTGCACCTGGTCGTAGTGCAGGGTGTTGTATGTTTCCTGGTAGACGGCGAGTCCATCAACACCATTCTCAGCCAATTTCCTGTATTCGTCGGTTTTCATGGGGTAGATCTCAATGGAGATGGAATCAAAGAGCGGTCTGAGCTGTCTAACCACCTCTACCAGATAATCCGGTCCAACCGCTTTCCGGTCCTCTCCGGAGACCAGCAGGACGTGCCGGAATCCCTGGTCATGCAGATAGGCGCCTTCGGTCCTTGCCTGATCAGGGTTGAGGGTGAGTCGCCGGATCGGGTTGGCGGTGTTGAAGCTGCAGTAGACGCAGGAGTTGGTGCAGCTGCTCGACAGGTACAGCGGGGCGAAAAGCCCCATGGTCCTGCCGAATCGCTGCCTGGTGAGGGTCTGTGCCTGCCATGCGATCTCCTCGAGCATCGGGTCGGCGGCGGGTGACAGTAGGCTGATCATCTCACGGATTCCGCGTCGGGTCGACGAAAGCGCCTGTTTCACGTCCGCGGTGGTGCAGCCCATAAGGGCTTCCCGGACCCGGGCCCATGGGTGTCGCTGCATCTCATCGAAGAAGGTCATTTTCTACCTCAAAAATCCGGTGAGGGGGCTGGAGGCCTCCGCCCTCTTCCGAGGTCCGCCAAGGCCGGCGAGAAAAGCCTCTCTTCCCGCTTCGACTCCCTTTTTGAAGGCGCGGGCCATAGCGGCGGGATCCCCGGCCACGGCGA
Source organism: Deltaproteobacteria bacterium (assembly GCA_013151915.1). Lineage (NCBI taxonomy): Bacteria > Pseudomonadati > Myxococcota > Myxococcia > Deltaproteobacteria bacterium. The sequence continues at coordinate 18,887 of JAADHJ010000033.1, read as the reverse complement.
TGGCTGTGTTGACCAGGACCGCGTCAGCGCCCAGTTCCATGGCCTCGGCGGCGTGGGAAGGTGCGCCAAGACCGGCGTCGACCACCACCGGTATATTGACCATCTCGATAATAATCTCGATGGCGTCCCTGGTCCTCAATCCACGGTTGGACCCGATGGGCGAACCCAGCGGCATCACGGTGGCGGTACCTACCTCCTCCAGGCGCTTGGCCAGGATGGGATCGGCCGGGATATACGGAAGAACCACGAACCCTTCCCTGACCAGGACCCCGGCTGCTTTGAGGGTTTCAACCGGATCCGGAAGAAGATAGTTGGGATCCGGTGTGACTTCCAGCTTGACGAAAAGACCACAGCCGGCAGCCCTCGCGAGGCGGGCGAGGCGCACCGCTTCGTCCGCGTCCCGGGCTCCCGAGGTGTTGGGAAGCAGAATATAGCGGTCCCGATCCACGGAAGAGAGGATATTGTCCCCGGGATTTTCCAGATCCACCCTTCTGAGGGCCACGGTCACCATCTCGGTCCCGGATGCATTCAGGGCGTCCTTCATCGCCTCGGGAGAGGAGAACTTGCCCGTCCCAATCAGCAAGCGGGAGGAAAACGTGCGCCCTCCTATTACAAGCGGTCCGTCCATCATCGTCACCCTCTCGGGTCCCGAAAGACCCCGATTTCTTTTCGGCATAAAAAAAACCCCTTCCCCAGCGGGAAGCGGCCAAATAAATCACCGTTAATCAGGTGTATCTGATTCCGTTTCCCTTCGCTGGCATTATCCAGATCAGGTTCGTAAGGGTTTATTCTCAGCCCGGAAACCCGAGCACCCCTAACGCAGGTCGACCTATATCATATGAAAGTTGCTTCTCATGAAAAGGTTGGATTGTCAAGGTTCCAATCAGTGAAGAGAAGAGGCGCCCGGGAGATACTGATCATGACATTATCCGCAAATGGACCGTTATCAGGATTGTTGAAGTATATCAACAGAGCATCGCGGGCGTATGCCCGCGATGCTCTGTTGGAAAGAGGTTCTGAGTTTTTGTCCTATTGTTGGTTCAACTCCCGGTAGGCACGGTACTTCACACCCTTTTGCATCTGCTTGACCTCATCGGCCTCCATGGAGTCCATCCCTCCGATCTGATTCTGGTAGAATCCGTTCTTTTCAAGCTCCTTTTTGGTGGCCTCCGTCGCCGGCACACTCTTCAGGGCCTTGGCCGCTTCCTTGAGTATTCCCAGAGCGCCTTCCCGGTCGCCCTGATCAACCCGGGCGGCGGCGTCTTTCATCCTGGCGTTGGATTGGAGGACGGCACCCTCCTCGCGGATCTTGTCGTCGAAATTATTTCGATAGACCATCGGATCCTGAACCAACCGAAGAGAAACGCGGTGAGGTTTATATCGGGTCATCCGTCCTGATGCCGTATCCCGGTATTGCAGGTACACGTCGGCCACCCTCTGATCCCCGAGTTCTTTCCCTGGGACATTGACCCTGGCCATGAGGCTTCTCCGCTCACCGGCGGACATATCTCCCAACCGGATGATCACCGAGTCCCCATCCCTTCTCCACTCGTGACCGATGGCGGAATCGAACCGGCAGCCGTTCAACAGGCGGATGATGATCTGAACGTCCGTAGCTACTGTTGCCGAAGCCATCTGAAATTCCTTCGAAAGGGCTGCAACGATATCCCTGGGGTCAGCGATGTAGTAATAGGAGCCGCCCCCACCCGTGGCCAGGGAGGCCAGGAGATCTTCATCGAAATCGTATCCCACGCCGAAGGTGGAAACACTCACACCCGACTCCGACATGCTGCCGGCCCTTATTCTCAGAAGGTCCCTGTTCACATTGCCCACGTTGGCCAGTCCGTCCGAGAGGAGAAGGACACGGTTGACGTATCCCTTCCGCCGGCTCCTTCTCGCCTGCTCGAACCCCTTTTCCAGCCCGCCGGACAGGTACGTCCTGCCACCGGGGTAGATGCTGTCGATGATCCGATGCAGGCGGGCGCGGTTCTTAACCTTCCCCGCGGGGGATAAAACCCTGACGCGGTCGTCGTAGGTGACGATGGACAGGATGTCGGACGGCCCAAGGCGGTCGATAAGCTGATGTGCCGCCAACCGGGCAAACTCGATCTTCCCCTGGTCGCTCATGGACCCGCTCTTGTCCAGAACGAGAGCCATGTTCAGAAGGGGCCTGTCGGGAGTTCCAAGATCATCCGGGGCGGTTATCCGGATAAGGATGTTTCCCGAACCGTCGCCCGGGACCAGGATCGTGCGGTTCTCAGGTTTTACCTCCAGCCCGATGGAGGAACCCGAGGCCGGGATGGCCGAGAACAGATGAAAGATCAGCGCTCCGGCAGCCATCAGGCCCCAGAGAACGAAAAACAGCCCGTGTCTTCTAATTTCCGTTTCCATTTTGTTTCTCCTTTTCATCTTGATAGAGTCGTAAAAAGTCCATTGATGGCTTTTTACTCCACGGAAAGCGAAAAATGTCATTTTCACTTTCCTCACAAATCTTCGATTTGAGCGCCCCCGAATGGGCGCGTTAATGACTTTTTGGGAAGTCATTAACTTTGATAGAGTCGTAAAAAGTCCATTGATGGCTTTTTACTCCACTGAAGAGAGGATCGACCTCTTTACCTCCTATACCCATGCAGGGGGCTGTTTATTCCATGAACGCTCGAGGGGAATAAAATCTGCTCCTGTGTGGTATAAATAAATGAAGGGAGGATCGGATTGCGGGAAATCAGGGACGAAGCCCTTGCGGCCCGGGCGGCAAAGGGCGATCTCGATGCGTTCGAGGAACTGGTCAACCGGCACCGGGCGGCAGTCTACCAGATGGCGAGGGCCGTCACCGGCAGCCATGCTGATGCTGATGACGCGGCCCAGGAGACCTTCATCCGGGCATACCGGTCACTGGGTTCCTACGATTCCCGCCGGCCCTTCAGGCCGTGGCTCAGAAAAATTACCTACAACACGAGCCTCAACATACTCAGAACGGCCACCAACAGGGCCCGCAGGTTCTTACCGGGCGAAGCGCTCCAGCCCCCGGACCCTTCCCCCAATCCGGAGGAGGAGGTGGAGAGCCGGGAGTCGAGACGCGGGATCGAGGCGGCCGTGAAAAGCCTGTCGTTTGAGCTTCGTACCACCCTTCATCTGAGGGCGGCAGAGGGCCTGTCATACCAGGATATCGCCAGGGTCACGGGGGTCAGAATAGGAACCGTCATGTCGAGGCTGTCCCGGGCCAGGGAAAAAGTCCTCGGGAGTCTCCAGGCGGCCGAGGGCCTGCCTGAGGGAGGTGAAGGAACGTGAGATGCGGCAGGGTCAGGAAAAAGCTGATGGCCTACCACGATGAAGAACTCCCGCGGTCTGAACGCGGGAGGATTGAAGAACACATGAACACGTGTCCCCGATGTTCCGGGATGTTGGAGGACCTTGTCCGTGCCGATAGTGCCGCGGGTCCGCCCGGTCCAGGGCCGCAATACTGGGATTCCTTTACGGCTCGGGTCATGGCTTCGGTCAAGGAAGAGCCGATCCCGGCCCGGATCGGGCAGGAAAAACCCCAGGAAAAACCGGGTCCGGCCTTCCTCCGGTTCGTCCCCGCCCTTTCCGTGGCGCTGGTCTTAGTGGTCGCCGTTGGTCTGTATTTCGGGGGTCGGGTTGAGTTTCCCATTGGGTCGGACATGGCCCCCAAAAACGCCCGGAAGACTCGTCTGAAGATGCCAGCGCCCTCCGCCCGGCAGTACAAACTAGAAATGGACACGAACGTGGTCCGAAACAAGGCCCTCGGGGAGAAGGCGATGGATCTCGAGAAAGAAGAGGCCGTCCAGGGAGTTGGGCAGGGTCCGGGAATTGAGGAACGAAACGGCGAATCCGAGGCGCCGGCCCCCCACTCTGCGGAAATCACGATAAGTGATGAAATGGCCGGAGAAGCGTATTACAAGGCGAAAGCGGCCTCCGGAATTCCGGCGTCCACGCTTTATGCCCGGGCGGAATCCTCCTTCCGGGCGGGCGACTTTTCCCGGGCGGAGGCTCTCTCGAGAATGCTGCTCGTGGAGTACCCTGCCGACCCCCTTGGAGGGAAGACGTCGGTCCTTCTCGCCCGGGCGCTGGATCGGCAGAACCGGCCGAATGAGGCGGCAATGGTCCTGTCGGAAGGAGAACGAAGGTTCCCTGGAGACGCAGACCTGGCCAGATTCCGGAGTGAAAGAGAAGCGCAGCGCAAGAGAGCTGTCGGACGATAGGAATGGAGGGTGCCCTTCGCCTTGTAAACACACCCCGCAAGTGATAGCCTTCCAGGGCGAGGGATTCCATCATAAGCCGGCCTTTCGGCCGTCCAGAACTTCCTGGTCCCCCTCCCCCTCCCCCCGGAGAAAGCCCAGTGCGGAAAAAGTCCGTCACAACCCTGCTTCTATTTTTATTCCTGTCCCCGGCTATCTGGCCGGCTTATTCCCACAGTGCTACGAAAACAAAAACAATCAGGGTCGGGATCTACCAGAACAAGCCCCTCGTGTTTATGGACGAGGCCGGAAACCCCCAGGGGATCCAGGTGGATCTTCTCCGTCACACCGCCTCCCGGGAAAAGTGGGAGCTTAAATTCGTTCCCTGTGTCTGGGAAGAGTGTCTCATAGAGTTGGCGGATGACCGTATCGACCTGATGCCGGCCATCGGTTATTCCAAGGCAAGGGCCGAACTATTCGATTTTTCCGCCGAACCGGTGTTGATGAACTGGGGAGTGGTATATGTCGGGAAAAACAGTGGAATCCGGTCCCTCCCGGACCTGGAGGAAAAAAGGGTGGCCGTCCTTCGCGGCGACAGCCATTATCTGGCGTTCCGTGCCCTGGCCGAGCAGTTTGAACTGAACTCGAAATTCGTTCTGGTTGACACGTACCCTGACGTTTTCATAACACTCCAGGCAGGGAAAGCGGACGCGGGCATTGTCAACCGCCTTTTCGGAGCCATAAACGACAGCGGGTATGATATCGAAAAAACTCCAATTATTTTCGATCCGGTTAAACCCAGGTTCGCCGCACCCAAGGGGAAGAGTCAGGACATTCTGTCTGCCCTGGACAGGGACCTGAGGGCAATGAAGGCTGACGAAAACTCCCTTTACGACAGATCCATAAAAAATTGGCTCGGAATGGGAGCCGGGCAAAGGCTGCCGGGGTGGCTGAAGCTGGTCTTCATTCTTTGTGCTGTGCTTGTGCTCCTCCTGGGGGGCGGGACCGTTTTACTGTCGACCGCGGTCAGGACACGGACCAGGCATCTCAGAGAGGAGATAGAGAGGCGTAAACGGGGTGAGGCGGTCCTCAGGGAGAGCGAGGAGAGGTACCGGACGCTCTTTGACTTTACCTCTGACAGCATCTTTCTCCTCGATTCGGAGGGGGGCATCCTTGATGTCAACGCGACTGCGGTGGATCACTACGGCTACAGTCAGGAAGAGTTCAAGAACATGACGGTTAAGAATCTGGCGGCTCCAGACCTCGTCTTCAGGGTGGATGAACAGGTTCGAAAGGTCCTGGACGGGGGGGCAATGTTCTTGTCGAGAAACCTGAAAAAGAACGGGACCGAGATGCAAATTGAAGTCCATGCCCGCCCCGTGATTATCGCTGGACGAAAGTCCATGCTGGCTGTCGTTCGGGATATCACCGAGCGTAAGGGAATGGAGGAGAAACTTCGCCGGAGCGAGGAAAGCCTCGCGCGGGCGCAGCGCATCGCACACATGGGAAACGTGGATTGGAACCTCGTCTCGGGTAGGATTGTCGGGTCGGATGAGGCCTTTCGCATCTTCGGTCTTGCCTCTGGGCAGTTCGATGGAACCTTTGACGCGTTTCTTGATCGGGTCCACCCGGAGGACCTGGAGATGGTCCGGAAAGCAGTAGAGGACGTTCTGAAGGGAAAACATGTTGATTCCCTGGAGCACAGGATCGTCCGTCCGGACGGTGATGTGCGCTATGTCAGTGAAAGTGCCCGGATTTCCTTTGACGAATCAGGGAACCCTGCCCGGATGGTCGTGACGATTCTCGACATCACCGAGCGCAGGAAACTTGAGGATCGGATCCGTCACGCCCACCAGATGGAGAGCCTGGGCCTCCTCGCCGAAGGTATAGCCCACGACTTTAACAACATGCTCACAGGCATCCTGGGAAACGCCAGCCTGGCCGAGATGAAGCTTCCCCCCGATTCACCTGCCATTTTCTATACCCGAAAGATCATTAATGCAGCTCAACAGGCGGGTGAGTTGGCCAATCAGATGCTCGCCTACTCCGGAAAAGGCCGCCTCGTGCTGGATGATGTGGACCTGTCCGCCGTAATTCAGGGGATGGAGAAGATCCTCGCCACGGCCGTGGGAAAGAACGTGAACATCACGTACCATCTTTCCGACACATTGCCCGTCATTGAGGCGGATGTCTCTCAGATAAGACAGGTAGTAACGAATCTCATAATTAACGCGGCGGAATCCATCGGCGACGACGTGGGAGTGATTGTGGTAACGACCGGAATGATGAAATGCGATCGTTCTTACCTCGATCAGATCCGTTTCGCCGGTGACCTGTCTGAAGGATGGTACGTTTTATTGGATATCTCGGATACCGGGAGAGGAATGGCCTCAACCATTTGGGACAGGATCTTCGAGCCGTTTTTCACCACGAAAGAGTTTGGCAGGGGGATGGGACTTGCGGCTGTCCTGGGGATTGTGAAAGGGCACGGAGGAGGTGTCAGGATCCAGTCGGAGCCCGAAAGAGGAGCGACGTTCAGGGTGCTGCTGCCGGCTACGGAAGAACCTCGTGATAAACCTGTGGAGCCTCCCCCGGAAGAAAATCTTGAGGGTGTCAGGACCGTACTGGTCGTGGACGATGAGGAGATAATCAGGGACCTTGCACGGGACATGCTCGAAACGGAAGGATTTCAGGTGCTCACCGCGCCTGACGGTCCGGAGGCACTGAAGATCTTCAGAAACCGCCTCGACGAAATTGACCTTGTCCTTCTGGACATGACCATGCCCAAGATGGGCGGCGACGAGGTGTTCTACGAGATGAAAAACATCAGGGGGGACATCCCGGTCATCCTCTCCTCCGGTTACGATGAATCCATCGCTACCGGTCCCTTCGAGTCGGGGCTATTTGCTCACGATGGCCTGGCCGGCTTCATCCAGAAGCCCTACTCGGCCGCCGATCTCGTCAGGAAAATCAAGAAAACCCTGTCCCCCAGGTAACTTTCCATCCCGAGACCGCCGACTTTACGGCCGGCGGGTTTCCGGACCGGCCGCTCCCGATAATTATGGCGTTATTTTGACCTCCATGCCAAAACAGGCCGCCCCCACCAGGGCGAGCTTGGGGTTAAGAATAACATGTACCGGAATCTTTTTCAGAAAAGCCCCCATTCGGCCCTTCCGGGCAAACGACTCCATGAAACGGCCGTTCTGCAGCGCGGCAAGGATGCGGGGAGGTATCCCGCCCCCAAGAAAAACACCCCTCGTGGACATGACCGTGAGGGCGAGGTTTCCTGCCGCGGCCCCGAGGATGGAAACGAACATCTCAACGGCTTTTGTGCACAGGGGACTGGTTTGAAAGTCATCAAGGGCTGTGTTCATAATGACGGGAGTGGGGTCATCCGCTGCCTGAATCCGCTCTGACAGCCAGGGGGGCTCTTCACCGAACCCAGCTTCCTTGAGGAACCCGTAAATGTTGGGTATACCCCTTCCCGAGCAGACCGTTTCAAGGCTGACGTGATCCATTTTTCCCTGGAGGTTTTTCAGAAGTTCGCCCTCAAGGGGGGTGTTGGGGGCGAAATCGCCATGTCCTCCCTCGGAAGGGAAGGCCTTGTAACGTTTGCCGTCCCACGTCAGGAAGGCTTCGCCCAGGCCGGTCCCGGGAGCGATGACCGCCATGGTGCCGCGGGGCTCTGGTGTGCCCATGTTCAGCCGGCGCAGGTCCGATGGCGCCGTGTCGGGGAGGGCGTAGGCCATGGCTTCCAGGTCGTTGAGAAGGTGTACTTCCGGAATACGAAGCCGCCTGCTCAGGTAATCCTTGTCCAGGTTCCACCGTAAATTTGTCACCGAGGCCTTCCCCCTGATTACCGGGCCTGCGACGCCAAAGCTGGCACGGTGGACTGAAAAACCGGCTTTTCCAAGGAAGTCGGCCGATATTTCTTCCAGGTTGGAATAATCAGCGCTTCGGTAAACGGCCTCCATCAGTGGCTTTCTGGGCCCCATCTCAGGGGAGAATACCGCCAGAACAGTCTTCGTGCCGCCTATGTCTCCGGCAAGGAGCATGGGCAACCTCCTTTCAAAACACAACGATGATAGGGTCGCCAAAAGTCCATTCGTGGCTTTTTGCTCAACGAAAAGCGAAAAGCGTCGTTTCCGCTTTCCTCACGAATCAACGACTTGCGCTGCAAGCCATTGATTCGGGCGCCCCACGCGGGGCGCGTTGATGACTTTTTGCGAAGTCATCAACGATACACCCGCATATTTACCAGAATATCACGGGTCTCAACCAGAAAGAAGGGCGTGGAGGCACCTGTGGCCGGACTGCTTCTTGATTTGTCCAGGTTTTTCCATATAATCCTCCCGACATGCTCCGGACTCCGGACACTGGACTCTGGACTCCAATACCACGGTAACCTTGATAGTGAGGAGATGACATCATGAGTTTTGATGACGGCCGGTTGAAATTCGAAAAATGTCCGGTATGTGCGGGATGCCATGAATATGCCCTGGAGTTTATCCGCAGACCTGTAATGGCGTATCTGACGCCCGGCAAGGAGACGGACGATGTTGTCACCAAGGTCGACGTCCCGTTCTCCTGCCCTGAAAAAGGCGAAGATTTCAAGGAAGTTGTGACCGTTTATCACAGACTTTACGAACGTATAGATTCGGTAAATTCCAAACTGGTAGAGGGTTAGGAGGGTACGTCAATTAATCTCCCTCGTCAGTGTCTGGATCCCGTCGGCTACGTCCCCGGTCAGGTGAAACCTGATAACCCTGCGCCCGGCGTCCAGCAGCGCCCGGCGGTCACCCAGCGCCTGGGCGGCTTTAAGGATCCCGAAGGACACTGTTGAAACATCCGATCCCGTCTCATCGGGGATTGGAACGTCAGTGGTATCGTCGGACGTGATCTGGATGAACAGCCCGTTGCCTCTGTCCCCCTTGTGCAGCTGGCCGGTGGAGTGGAGAAACCTGGGTCCGAACCCAACGGTGGTAGCGATCTTCCACCGGTCGCGGATCGTGGTGCGAAATTCATCCAGGAGCACGGCAAAACCCTCTGTAGGTGCTATGTACGCCTGAATGGCCGCGTAATCTCCGGGCTGGGCGAGGGCCAAAAATCCATTCAGGGCCTCGGATAAGGTAGTCCATTTTCGGCTGGAATAGACTACCATCCCGTTTTCTTCCAGGGTGGGTGTGAGTTCCGGAAGTTTCCCCTCTTTCTTGAACTCTTCAAGCATTACGCGTGCCTGTATCTTGGCGGACTCGACATTGGGTTGATCGAACGGATTGATTCCCATGATGTGCCCGGCCACGGCAGTGGCCATCTCCCAACGGAAGAACTCCCCACCCAGGTCATACAGGTCCTTGATGTTGATTCGGATCACCGGGTGTCCGGCACCGGATAACCTGTCAATGGCCGCGTCATGGGTGTCGTCGCCATCAAGTCTCAGGTAGACGAAAAGGCGGTCATCCCCATAGACATCCACTTCACCCATTCTTTCAGCATCCACAGGGAGGATACCCTTCCCCTCCTTGCCTGTACTCTCTGCCAGAAGCTGTTCCAGCCATGCGCCAAAGGCCATGACGGCTGGAGACGCGACGATGGTCAGCTTGTCGACCCCCGCCGTGGCAAGATGACCCATGGCCGCGCCCAAACGGCCTCCGGCGTTGTCTCCGGCAACGGGACAGTTGGAGGATACGCAGTTCTCGGCCACCCTCGACGCCTGGTCGAGAAGGGTGTGAACATCCATGCCGATGAGAGCGGCCGGGACCAGTCCGAAGTAGGAAAGGACCGAGTATCTTCCGCCGATATTTGGATCGTTCAGGAATATATGGCGAAAGTCGTGCTCCCATGCCAGCCTTTCCAGAGCGCTTCCCGGATCGGTGATGGCGATAAAGTGATCTCCGGCGGCTGGACCAACCGCCATGGCGGTAATGTTGTAAAAGTACCTGAAAAAGGAGAGGGTCTCTGTCGTGGTCCCCGATTTGGTGGAGACGATAAAGAGGGTTTTCGCGGGGTCCATCCGCTGGGTATATTCCAGAACCGCAGAAGGATCAGTACTGTCAAGGACCGCAAGGTCGAGGTGGCCTGTCGCCACCCCGAAAGTCCGCCTGAAAACGAAGGGGGCCAAACTGGAACCGCCCATTCCCAAAAGAAGGGCATGGGTATATCCGGCGGCACCGGCCTGGTCGGCCAGCTGTTCGATCCGGGGAATCGCGCCGGTCATGTTTTCCGGGCAGTTGAGCCAGCCAAGCCTTTCCGCGATCCCGGAAGGTTCCGGTTTCCAGACTGTGTGGTCATGACTCCAGATCCTCGCCAACACACGGTCGTCCCTTATACTTTCCAGGGTTTGGTCCACGGCTTTGGTGTATTGCCCAAGCTCCATGCATAATGCCTTGTCTCCCCCGGCGAGCTGAGCCGCCTTGGATGAAATCCCTGCCATGATGGAACGGAAGGAAGCGGAAAAACTTTCGATCCCTTTGGCGAGGAGTGTGTCCATGATGGTGTCCAGATTGATTCCAAGCTCCCTGATATGTTTCAGGTGTTCCCTGGCCTCTTTGAAATCTGTCGCAAGGGTGAGGGCAGGCTCTCCGTGGTCCAGAAAAGCGTGGAGAGTTGCAATCGGCAGGGTGTTGACTGTCCGGGGTCCAAGAAGTTCATCCACGTACATCGTGTCCGGATAGCGAGGGTTTTTTGTGCTGGTGCTGGCCCAAAGGGGACGTTGCGCCCGCCCGCCCGCCTCAGCCAGTTTTTTCCATCTGGGGCCGCTGAAGATATCGAGGAACTCGGCATAGACCATCTTTGCGTTGGCGATGGCGGTCCATCCCTGGGGATTCTCGAGCCCCATCCGCTCCAGCATTCCATCTACAACAGTATCCAGGCGGCTGACAAAAAGGGAGGCCACCGACGAGACGGTGACCGGCTTCGCGCCGGTGGATACCAGATCTTCCAGGCCGGCCAGGTAAGCTTCGGCTGCCTTACGGTACTGTCCGACGGAAAAGATGAGGGTGACGTTGACGTTTATTCCCATGCCGATGAGGGTCCGGATGGCGGGAAATCCCTCGGGTGTGGCCGGGACCTTGATCATGACATTGGGCCTGCCCAGGGCGTTGAATAGCCTTACTCCCTCGCTGATGGTACTTTCGGTATCGGCGGCGAGGAGGGGGTTGACCTCCAGGCTGACGAACCCGTCGGCTTGGTCGGTGGCATCGTAAACCGGCCTGAAAGTGTCTGTGGCCATGCCGATATCCTGAAGAGTTATGGCGTCATAGATCTCCCCGGTGGTGAGCCCCTCGCCCGCAAGTCTTGCCAGGTCGGCGTCGTAATCGGAGCTGCCGGTGATCGCCTTCTCGAAGATGGACGGATTGGAGGTCATTCCCATCAACCCCTGGCCAATGAGGGCTTCAAGTTCGCCCGAGGTGATGAACGAACGTCGAATATAATCGAGCCAGATGGACTGGCCCAGTTCCATGGCCTTTTGAATGTTATTCATTAAGAACCTCCAGATTTATATTTTTGGTTCATCCGGTTAATGCGTACCTTATATTATTATTTTGCTGTCATTGCGAGGAGCATCGAGGGAGACGAGAGTGACGCGGCAATCCCGGGCGACTTGTCGCTCTTCGAGCTATGGCGGGACAGGCACGATGACGAATGGTGGAGTATGATCCACTCCACATCCAGGTACTCATTTCCCGGATGATCCATATTTATAACCGTATTATCTCACAATATCTTCATGACTTTGATAGGGTCGTAAAAAGTCCATTCGTGGCTTTTTACTCAACGGAAAGCGAAAAGTGTCATTTTCACTTTCCTCACAAATCTTCGATTTGGGCACCCTTAAGTGGGCGCTTTGATGACTCCTTGCGAAGTCATCAACCTTGATAGAGTCGTAAAAAGTCCGTTAATGGCTTTTTACTCAACGGAAAGCGAAAAGTCTCTTCGAGCCGTTTTGCAAGGCGGGAGATGCTATAGACAGTATAACACCCAGGTGGCTGAATGAGAGCCGTATTGGGAAAAGTTATGGAATTGTTGTAATAAATAAATATCCGGAATTATAATATCCGGGAATTACCGGTTTGAGCCTTGTCCAGAAGAGTTTCGGGAGGCCATTATGGCGGAGGGTGTGTAATGAATGAATTTGAGCTACGGGCGTCCGGAGATCAGTTTCAGGGGCTTTTCGCCACCGGGATAGATGTTATTCAGGTCAACGTCGGCCTGATGTGCAATCAGTCATGCCTCCACTGTCATCTGGAATGTTCGCCTCGACGCGCCGAGGTTATGGATTGGCCGGTCATGGAAAGGGTGCTGGATGTGGCCGGACAGGCAAAGCCCCGGCTTATGGATATTACCGGGGGGGCCCCGGAGCTCAATCCCCATATCAGGCGCTTTATCTTCGCCCTGAGGAATGGGGGACACAAGGTACAGGTCCGGACTAACCTGACGGCGTTTTTAGAGCCTGGACTGGAGGGGCTTGCCGAGGCCTTCAGGGAGATGGATGTCCAACTGGTTGCGTCCATGCCGTGCTATCTCGAGGAAAATGTCTGCGCTCAACGGGGTCCGGGAGTGTACGGAAAAAGCGTCAAAGCCATCAGGATGCTGAATTCCATGGGTTACGGCGTTGATCCGGATGCCCAGCTGAACCTGGTATACAATCCCGGCGGCGCTTTCCTTCCCGGTGACCAGACTGCGCTGGAAAACGCCTACCGCAGGGAGCTGGGCGAAAAATTCGGTATCCGGTTCAGCCGCCTGTTGACCATTACGAATATGCCCATTGGACGTTTCTTAGATAACCTCAGGGCTAAGAGGAAGGACGCGGAATACATGGAACTTCTCCGAAGGTCCTTTAACCCCTGGACGCTGGGCGGCCTGATGTGTCGTTATCAGATAAGCGTCTGTTGGGACGGCTCTCTTTACGATTGCGATTTCAACCTGGCCCTTGGGTACTCCATGAACCACGGGGCGCCGGACCACATAGATAAGTTTGATCTCACTGCGGTTTCCGGGAGGAGGATCGTTACGGGAGTCCATTGCTATGGCTGCACTGCCGGCGGTGGATCGTCCTGTGGGGGCGCTCTGGTGGGGGCAAAGGTGGGTCCAGGGTTCAAGGTTCAACGTCCAACGTTCAAGGTTCAACGTTCAACGTTCAAGGTCCAATGTCCAACAGGATAAGGAAGGTTCAGTGTCCAGGGTCCAGAGGGTAATATGTCATTGCGAACCGACACCCGCGTGAAGCAATCCCGTCAACATCGGTGTCAGAGGCAAGGGGTTGGGACGTGTTTGGAAGTATCGAAGATCTTTTACTCTGGACTCTGGACTCTGGACTGTCGACTCTGGACTCCCCGGCCTTGGAGCATGGATTTTAAATTCTGGAGACTATAATGACTCAGGATAAAGTCCGCGACAGGAAGTCAGGTCTTTGGAAGCCTGCCCTGCTCCTGGGCGTCATCGTTGCCATCGTTGTTCTTTCCTCGGTTTTCCATGTGGGTGACAAGCTGATTGCACTGCGGGACTGGATACACTCCCTGGGTATCCTGGGCCCCATCGCGTTTATGTTGATCTACGCGGTTGCTACGGTGGCCGCACTTCCCGGATCCGCTCTTGCCATAGTCGCCGCCGCTCTCTTTGGTCCGTGGATTGGGGTCATCACGGTAATTATCGCCGCCACGGTGGGGGCGAGCTTGGCTTTCCTGGTCTCCCGGTACTTTGCCCGGGAGGCCATAGTCAGGTGGCTTTCAAGGAATGAGAAGTTCCAGAGGCTCGACAACCTCACAGAAAAGCACGGCGATATCATTATCGCCATCACCAGGCTGGTGCCCATCTTTCCGTTCAACCTTCTCAACTATGGTTTCGGACTGACGAAGGTTTCATTCCGGACATATGTCATGTGGTCGGGGCTCTGCATGCTTCCCGGCACGATCCTTTATGTTGTGGGGTCCGCCGCCCTTTTCAAGGCCATTGCGGAAGGGCGCGTTCCGTGGGTTCTTATCGTTGTCGTGGCCATGATGCTTGGCATAATCACCGTTCTTGCCCGACAGGCCAGACAAAGGCTGCGGGATGGTTAAGGGTACCCTGATACCATGTCTTCTCTCCTGATCCTCTTTACGCGATATCCGGTCCCGGGGAAAGCCAAGACCCGGCTGATCTCCGTCCTCGGTGAGCAGGGGGCGGCCGATCTCCATCGGGAGATGACCGAGCACACGCTGGCCGCCGTTCAGCCCCCCGGTGGCGGTGTTATAGAGATACAGGTCCGCTTTTCCGGGGGGGACATGGCGGCCATGAAGGGCTGGCTGGGTGAGAGCCTGGATTATGTACCCCAGGGAGACGGCGACCTGGGATCCAGGATGGAGCGGGCCTTCAGGGAGTCGTTTGCGAACGGTTGCCGGAAGGTTGTCTTGATCGGCTCAGACTGCCCTGAACTTGGTTGGGGCCATGTAGAGGAGGCCCTGATCCTTCTGGACGACAACCCGATCGTCCTGGGACCGTCTACCGATGGGGGCTACTACCTCATCGGCATCCGGTCAGAAGTACCGGAGAGGCTTTTTGATGCGGTTTTTCGAAATATCTCCTGGGGCACCGGACAGGTCCTGTCGGAAACGATCAACGCGGTGGCCGGGACCGGTCTGGACCTCGGACTTCTCGACGATCTGGACGATGTGGACGAACCGGAGGACCTTGTCCACTGGGAAAGGGCCGTCACTGCGACCCCGAAGACGCACCGGGAACTTACCCTGTCCATTGTCATTCCTACCTTCAACGAGGAAGAGTGGATCGGTTCCCTCCTTGAAGGGTTGGAAGCGGTCCCCGAGGTCGAGGTGATCGTTTCTGACGGCGGAAGTACCGACAGAACCCTGGAAATCTGCCGGGCATATCAGGTTCATGTCGTCGATTCCCACCCCGGGCGCGTCGCTCAGATGAACCGGGGGGCCGAGGCGGCACATGGAGATATCCTCCTGTTTCTTCATGCGGATACAAGATTGCCGGACGGTTTCGAACGGCTCATCGGGGAAGCCATGTCCCGGGAGCATGTCGTCGCGGGCGCCTTCCGCTTCGCGGTGGATCACCGGTCCACTGCCATGAGAATCATCGAGCGGCTCGCCAACCGGCGCTCCCGTCTGGGGATCGTCTTCGGGGATCAGGCGCTCTTCGTCAGGGCACCCGCGTTCAGACTGGCCGGAGGCTTTCCTGATCAGCCCATCATGGAAGACTACCAGCTGATGCGGCACCTCCGTAGGCAGGGCCGGGTAGTCCTACTTGACGAGGCTGCGGTAACCTCCGCCAGGAAGTGGAGGGAGAAAGGCGCCTTCCGGGTGACCTTCGTCAACCAGCTTGTCACCTGGCTTTACGTCCTTGGAGTCGGACCCGAATCACTTGCAAGGATGTACCGGCGGCTGATCGGGTGAGCGGATTACGAGGCGTCGGGGTGCGAAACACAAAAAAATCCCGGTCACTCGGCAGGGTTAAAGGAGGGGAGAAAGGGTTGCCGCTGCCGTGCGACCGGGGTGAGAAAGGAGCCTTCGTTCGGTATTATAGCAACCCCCGTGCCAATATTTTTCAAATCGTTGTAACCTGTTGTAATATCATATAATATCAGATTTTAAGATGTGCATGACGGATGGTTCTGTTGACCGTGCCGGTTACAATTTGCGCATCCAGGGAGGAAATCATTCCCCGTATGCGCAGTTTATGCACATTGCCTGGGACACCCGTTCCTGTCATTGCGAACAGATAATTATGTGAAGCAATCTCAGGCGAAGCTGCGAAGGGTAGCCTGGGAGCAGGAAATGGAGGGGGCGCCAGGCGACGGCTTCCGGGTTTAATCGCTCGACTTCAAAGCTAATTGGTTCATCACAATAATGCGTACCTCATTGCATCTAAAGGCACGATTTGACAGGGATGGAGGGGATACAGGGGATAGGGCAAACATCTGAAACGGATGAAACCTTAAACCTTCCTCCCCCTCGAGGGGGGAGGACAGAGGTGGGGGTGAAGGAACGGCTCACTGCGACAAGGCAGAGTATTTCACCACCCGTTCGTCACGTTTGCAGCGCGACTCACTGGAGGCACCTGTCTTCGTTAAGGCTACGACGTGGCAGGCATCGGTCACGGAGGAAGTCGCATCCCCTCACCTGAACCGTTGGGACTTCCCGGCAGGGATTAAAGTAAACTTTCATCCCCGGCTGAAGGTCCCAACAGGTCGATTTCCGTGAAATCCCTCTCCTGGTCAGGAGAGGTCAAGTGAGGGGAACCCATCCAGATTCAGCACCGAAACCTGACCACTTATCACCTGCCGGCCTGACCACTGAAGGTCTGATTTTACCCGGCAGGAAACACCATCATCCCTTAAGACCTTAATGCGGCTCAAAAAATCGCTTGACAAAGCTTGCGAAACATAATAAGTATAAATAAAATAAATGCAGAAAGGAATTGCTATGGCGGAATTATCGAAGCAGATCGAGATCGATCTAGAGGTGTGGAAGTCTATAGTTCAAAGAATGGCTCATTTTGACGAGCATCCTAACGAAGTGTTGCGGAGGGTGTTTGGGCTAAGCGAGCAAAAGCGCGGAATTAAGGAACAAGGCACCAGGAAGGACGTTGGGGTTGCAGTGTTCAGACCGATGTCTTTTCTGGAGGCTGCTTCCAGAATTCTTGAACAGGCGGGAAAGGCTCTTCATTATCGTGAAATATTGGATAGGGCGAAGCAACAAGGGCTGATCCGTACATCAGGAAAAACTCCTCATCAGACGATGTCTGTCACGCTGTCAACAAATTCCAAGGGAACAGGATCTCACTTCGTTGCTCTTGGAAAAGGATATTATAAACTAAGTGCGGAGAGTCGGGAGGGGGATGAGTTCAAAGATATACATGGTTTTGGATTCACGCTCTTCAGTGAAGAATATACCTGTAGTAGTGCTCGGGATGTATTGATTGACGTTTTTGAGAAGCTTTCATCAAGAGATTCAACTTTCTCTGGTAAATTCGTTGCGCTAAGAAAGCACGGGAGGAGCAGGAGATTTGCTGCCAAGGATAGGGATGAACTATACCCTGGCAGGCCCGATCTTGGACGTCAATTTTCCCAGCAGTTAAGAAGTGGGATATGGGTCGGCACAAATTACAGCCGAGCGCAAATAAGGCAGATATTACAACTCGCAAGTGGAGTTGCCGGCCTAAAGTGGGGAGAAGATTTAGTTGTTTACCTGGGCGATTAAATTCATGTTGATACCTGTCCTTGGAATTTATTGTTCTGACCAGGAGTAGATTGTGAGAATCGTCCAGCAAACCCTTTCGAACCTGGAAATTGGTGAAAAGATCTTACACCGAAATCTGGATATGTTCCCTCTTTTTACCGAGAAGAAGAGTAAGTTTGATTACATCACCTTGGACGAAGCCTTGAGCGATAACACCGCTCGGATCACCGAGGCGTCAAAGGAAGGAGTCGTCCCCAAATTGAGGGTAATCACACCCTCCCTCAGTCGTTGATGGTGATACAATTGTCTACATCACCAGGACAGGAAAGAAGTATCATCGGGATGGGTGCAGGTATTTGAGTAAGAGTAGGATTCCGATAAAGCTTGAAGAAGCAAGGATTAGGTATGGACCTTGTTCAGTGTGTGATCCGCCCAAATAAGTAAAAATGTTGTCGTAAAGTTGGTAAATAATTAGAAAGGGGTATTTATGTTACCGAAGGCATTTTTGTCGACCTTTTGGGAACTTGATTTGAGGCCAGAGGTTTTTATGGCCATGAGTTTTGATCCTGCATATGAAAAAAGGTTCCAAGATATATTTGTACCTGCGATAGAAGCTGTTGAAATAGATGGTCAAAAACTTACACCAAATCGTGTTGACCTATCAAAATCAGGTGACTCTATTCTTACTGAAATAATTGAAGGTATTGCTCATTGCCAGTTTTTCCTTGCGGATATCTCCATGGTAGACAGGGGTGCGAGGTCAGGTGAAAATATCAGGAACGGAAATGTTATGTACGAAGTCGGTATAGCTTTGTCGTGCAGGAATCCATCTGAAATACTAATAGTGAGAGATGACCAAGAAAAGACACTTTTTGATGTAAGTATGGTGCCACATATGCATATAGATTTTTCCGATACTGAAGGGGCAAAAAACAAATTAACTAGTGCGATATTGGATAGAATTGGGCAACGGAAGTACGAGGAGGACCTTAGAGTCAAAACAATTCTTTCCAGTTTAACCCCGGGTGAATTTAGCCTTATAGGTTACAGCCTTCAGGACCGTATTCCGGATGGACACTTTACCCTACCACATGGTGGTGGACAGTATGGCCTGGGAGATGTTTCGACGAGATTATTAGTAAATAGAATTGCCAAGCGAATAGATAATGTAATCGATGAGAAAGGAATGCCCATGTTTGAGTTTACTCGATTGGGAGCCACGATCGCCAAAATGGTAGTTGAATATACTGAGAAAGCTGAAGTATTGAGAAAAGCTAACCAAGAGAATTAGGGGGGAGGGAGCCATGAAACGTTGGGGAACCATTGCACTGATGTTGTTTGCGTTCATTGGGTATTCCGACGCAAACTGTCCACCGATTCCGCTGGCAAACTGTCCACTTTTTCGGTAGTCGTCGGAATGGAAATCACCGCGATCAGGCCGGGAATTTGGCACTTATCTTCCAAACGTTCCTCAAGCTTGCGATAGGCGCGATTAAAATACTTCTGCAAG
>JAADHJ010000032.1 GCA_013151915.1 Deltaproteobacteria bacterium | reverse complement strand
CCGCGTGACTCTGCGTTACAGCTTTTCCAAAACCCGGCCTGTTATGGATATTCAGGTTGATTTGAATTAACCCTGTGGTGTGACCTGCAAGTGGTCACGCTGTGGTGAGTCAGCTTTGGACCCTGGACGTTCTTTATCACGTTCTTCAGCGGATGTTGATCATCCTCATAAACTGGTCCACCAGGTAGGCGTCCCACATACCCCTTTCGGACTCGTTCAGGAGAATATCCGCCGCCTCTTCCCTGGAAAAACGGGGGCGGTAGCTGCGGTGTGTTATCAGTGAATCGTAGACATCCACGATAGTGACGATACGTACGAGGGGGGGAATCTGATCCCCGGCCAGCCCCTCCGGATATCCACCGCCATCGGCCCTTTCGTGATGAAGCTTTATAATGGGAAGCGAATCGGCCAGGAAAGGTATTTCGCTGACGATGGTGCAACCGACCTTCGGATGCGATTTCATCACTGCGTATTCCTCGGGGTTCAGCATTCCGCGTTTTTTGAGAATGCTGTCGGGCACGACGATTTTCCCTATATCGTGAAGATGGGAGCCTCGTCGCAGGGCGTCAAGTTCCTGCTCGGACAGGTTGAGACGCATGCCCAGCTTTACGGCTGCTCCGGCCACCCTGTTCGCATGTCCCCTCATGGTTGGATCGCCGGATTCCGACATTGTAACCAGTTGGTTCAAAACCCCTTCGATCCGGGCCCTGTTGTTTCTGTCCTCATGCTTTGCCATGAGTTGTCTGGCGCGATGGACGAGATACGCCCCCTCGACGCCATGTGGAACGTAATCGTCCGCCAGCCGTCCCAGAGTTTTTTCGTCAATGGTGCACGGGTTCAGCAGCTTCCAGAGAACGGGAAGATCCTTTCCACGGGGAAGCGATCTGATAACTTTCAAAATTTCCTGTGCCTGATCCTGATCACCTTCCAGAACAAGAAGGTCAGCGGAGGAAACCCCCGCTTCTTTGAGATCATCCATTGTTACAGCTTCGCTCCCATACAGGCCGAAGGATGCCAGTGTTCTCGCCAGACCTGCGGCTGAGCCGTTGTTGCTCAGGACAAGGACCTTCCCCTTTGCGGAACGTTTTTTCAGGTTCGGTCCGATTTCTTCCACCGTGGCGCGGCGGTTCATGGTGGCGATAAGCTTCCGGGGATCCCATCCATCCTCGGGGGTGGAAACGCTCCCCAGGAGGAAAGTCTCCCTGGAAAGTCCCTCGTTTTCCAGGAGGGAGAGGATGCGTTGATGGACATGTTTTGCCTTGGAAAATGGGGTCTCAGGAAATGCCAGCACCAGATCCAGGTCTCCTGTCCTGAAAACGCTGTCCAGGCTCCTTAGCGATCTATTGAGGGTCTGCGCCGCTTTCTGCAGATCAGCGACCGATCGAAATTTGAGAACGGAAATGGTGAGCGGGAGGGCGGCAGCCTGGTTCCACTGAAGCGTTTCCGGAAGGTAGAAGTTGAAATACTCCCTCTTTGCGTAGCCGGAAAACGGGTCGGCAAGGTCCTCGCGAATAAGGATCTGATGATTGCCGTGAATCCGATCGTAGCCGGATTTCCGGATCAACAGCCGCCTGATCCTGGTCTGGATCTCCAGATCCGGGGCCGGTTTAACCAGATAATCGTCCGGTCCGAAGTCAAGCCCGAGGATCCGGTTATCGAGTTCAGGAACCGAGGTTAACATCAGCAGCGGAATGTTCCTGGTAGCGGGGTTGCCATTCAGATAGCGGCAGAGGTCAAATCCATCCTTCTCCGGGAACAGAATATCGAGAATTACCATGTCGGGTGTGGAGATGGTCACCTGTTCCAGGGCCTCACGGGCGGTGTCCACCTTTGTCATGGAGCATCTCAGCGCCGTGAGTGTCTCCACAATGCGGTTGCGGTGTTCACCCGCGTCCTCCAATACGAGTACGGCCGGGGCTTTTCCATGAGGGGAGAAAGGCTTTAATCCCTTTCTTCTGAGAAATATTTCCTGGAGGCGGATCTGCCCGAGAAGCTGCCGGTTTCTGAGAAGAGAACGGCACCGTGTAAGGAGCTCAAGGGAGGAAACGGGCCTCATAATGGTGTCATCCACCCCTTCCCGAATTATGTCAGCCACCTCGGGCTGTCCGTTTCTCCCGATAAGATACAGCATGGGAACCTGGGCGTGCCCGCTGAACCGTTTGAGCATGTGATCGAGGGATTCGACGGAAAACCCTTTTAAAGCAGGGTCCATGATAATCAGGTGGGGTACCGTGTGGCCAAGCTCGTTTTCGGCTTCCAGGATGTTCATCCCCTGGACCACGTCGTAATCGGCCCCAAGGAGCTGGGCCGAAAGGGTCAGTAGCTCCTCAGGATCTGCCGTTATGACTATGATGCGAGGTTTCCAGGTCACGCTGTTTCCTCTCCATTCTTAAACAACTACTGATAACCAAGGCTGTAACCACCTAAAAAATATAGCAATTATTATACCACAAGAGAAATGTTTAAAATGCTATTAAATTTACCATATTTCTTCTTTGAATCCATGCAACACCTTGGTTTTAAAGCCTAAACGGGATTTGATGGATAGAAACGAAAAAAAAACAGCGTCAGGCTTTTACTTCCCATAACGCAACATTAATGATAAATGTGACAATCCTTGTCACATTTTCATCTTGAGATTCATCACAATAATGCGTACCCTATTGCA
This sequence comes from Deltaproteobacteria bacterium, assembly GCA_013151915.1. Taxonomy (NCBI): domain Bacteria; kingdom Pseudomonadati; phylum Myxococcota; class Myxococcia; species Deltaproteobacteria bacterium. Next base: position 53,483 of record JAADHJ010000032.1, on the reverse strand, counting down.
CCTGTTCAATACCGTTCCGTGTGGAACGTAGAACGTGTTTCAGCAATCAGGAGGAATTTTCATGGAAGGAATGCCGGATGGATATTACCCCATCGAAGAACATGGGATCAGGAATGTCGGCAATGTCTTTTGGACATCTCCAACCCCCACATTATACGAGGAGGCCATCAGAAGGCGCGAAGGTCTCCTGGGACACATGGGACCCTTGCTGGTCAGGACGGGGCATTACACAGGCAGGGCGGCTAACGATAAGTTTCTCGTAAGAGAACCGTCCAGCCAGGACAAGATCTGGTGGGGCAAGGTCAACCGGCCCTTCGAGGCTGAACGCTTCCAGGCGCTCTATTACAGGCTCCTGGGATACCTTCAGGGCGAGGATGTCTTTATTCAGGACTGTTACGCCGGAGCAGACCCACGCTACAGCATTCCTATCAGGATCATCACCGAAAAGGCCTGGCTCAGCCTCTTTGCGAGGAACATGTTTATCCGGATAACGGACCGGGAAAAACTGAAGGGCTTCGTCCCGGAGTTCACCGTAATCCACATGCCCAAGTTCCATGCGGTTCCCGAACTTGACGGCACTAACTCGGAGGCGTTCATCCTCGTCAATTTCGCCAGGAAACTGGTCCTCATAGGCGGGACCAGCTATGCCGGGGAGATGAAAAAATCCATATTCACAATTTTGAACTATCTTTTGCCTCAGAGGAAAGTCCTCTCCATGCATTGCAGCGCCAATGTGGGAAAAGATGGGGACGTGGCCGTTTTTTTCGGGCTGTCAGGCACCGGGAAAACAACTCTCTCGTCGGACCCCGACAGGAATCTCATCGGTGATGATGAGCACGGGTGGAGCGATGAAGGTATTTTCAACTTCGAGGGAGGGTGCTACGCCAAGGTCATCCGCCTGTCCAGGGAAGCCGAACCTGCGATATACGAGGCCACCAGGAAGTTCGGAACCATCCTTGAGAACGTCGCCCTCGATGGAAAAACCCATCGGGTCGATCTGGACGATAATACCCTGACCGAAAATACAAGGGCAGCCTACAATATCGACCGGATTCCCAACTCCATTTTCCCGGGTATCGCAGGGCACCCCGAGAACGTTGTCATGCTGACGGCTGACGCCTTCGGGATCATGCCGCCTATCGCCCGTCTCACCCCCATACAGGCCAAATACTATTTTCTTTCCGGATACACCGCCGTGGTCAGCGGAACTGTTGCCGGTATGGGGGCTGAACCGGTGGCAACCTTCAGTGCCTGTTTCGGCGCTCCCTTCATGGCTCTTCCTCCATCGATCTACGCTGAGCTCCTGAGAGACAAGATAACCCGCTATGGCTCGAAATGCTGGCTGGTCAATACCGGATGGATCGGAGGACCATACGGCGTGGGGGAGAGGATCTCCATTTTGCACACCCGCGCCCTGCTCAACGCCGCTCTCGCGGGAAAAATAGAGGATGTTCCCATGCGCCGGGATCCCGTCTTCGGTTTTGACGTCCCGACCATCTGTGAGGGGGTCCCACCAGAGATCCTCGACCCCCGGGAGAGTTGGCCGGATAAGAGGGCATATGACGCGAAGGCCAGGGAGCTGGCCGGGCTGTTCATTGATAACTTCAAGGATTTCGATGCCAACCTCATTCCGGAGGTCAAGGCAGCGGGACCGCACCTCGATTGACAGGAAGGTGCATACCCTTTTTGCCCGATTCATCATCATCTTTCTTAAAACCGCATCCGTTCTGCCTCTCCGGGCCCTGCATGGGATAGGCTCAGGCATTGGATGGATCCTGGCTGTTTTTCCTGATGAACTGAGGGAAATCACCCGCTCGAACCTCAGGATCTGCTTCCCCGGATTTGATGCGGGCCGCCTTAGAGAACTGGAACGTGACAGCCTGAAAGAGACCTGCAAGGGGTTCATGGAACTGGCCGTTTTCTGGGGGCGCAAGAGACCCGACTCCGGAAAATTTGTCCGGCAGGTAAATGGCGGGGAGATCCTCGATTCAGCCTTCAAGGCCGGTAGGGGAGTCATCGTACTCGTGCCGCACCTTGGCTCCTGGGAGTTTCTGGCACACTATCTCGCTCTGAACTATCCCCTCACCGGCCTCTTCAGGCCCCTCAGGATGCCTTCCCTTCACGGGTTCGTTCTGGCCGGCCGCCAACGTGCGGGGGCCAGGCTGGTACCTACAACGCCTGCCGGGATTCGTTCCTTGTTTCGTGCTCTCCAGAACAGGGAACTCGTTGCTATTCTCCCCGATCAGGACCCTGGCCGGGATGGGAGCGCCTTCGCCCCGTTCTTCGGGGTTCAGGCGAGCACCATGCTCCTGGTTTCAAGGCTTGCAAGGAGATCCGGATCCGAGGTGGTTGCAACCTACGCATTGCGGCTTCCCCGCGGGGGCGGCTACGATATTTTCGTGCGGAAAGTCCCGGAGGAGATAAAGAGCGTCGATAAGGCGATATCAGCCGCCGTCCTTAACAAAGCGGTGGAAGGCTGCGTCCGTGAGGTTCCCGGGCAATACCTATGGAGCTACAAGCGGTTCAAAACGCGGCCTGAGGGGGATAACAGGGAAATTTATCATCATTGACCTGCACCCGATTCCTGTTAAAATGTCTTTCACGCAAAGTATCAATAATTTTCGCGAACACGGGGTTCAAAACTTCAATTTTTACATTAACAATGCATAGTTAATATATTGAATAACATACGATATGGGGGAGTGGCGGAACTGGTAGACGCACGGGACTTAAAATCCCGGGCCGGTAACGGCGTACGGGTTCGATTCCCGTCTCCCCCACCACCATCCTAAAACCCCATTTCATCTTGACAGGACAATCGCATCCATTATAAGTATCAGCTTCCCATGTAGAGTTTAAAAGGGGGGATTTTTCTCCCCTTTCTTTAATTTATTAATTCCAGACTGATGGTTCAGTACCGCAGGAAAGGAGAACAGGGAATGTCGGAAACCAAGATACCCATCACCAATGAACTGGGTTACTACGAGATCCGCATGGAGAGCATCGGGGGAATGGGCGCCAACCTTGCCGGTCAGATCCTCGCCGAGGCCGTTATCCTGGAAATTGGATTGAACGCGGTCAACTTCTCCAGTTATGGATCCGAGAAAAAAGGCACGCCGGTAAAGGCATTTATCAGGATATGCTCCGGCGAGAAGGCTATTACCAACAATTCCCCTGTGGAGGAACCGCATCTTCTGGCCGTCTTCACGGAACAACTCATTGGATCCGTCCCCATAACACAGGGTTTTTCCAGGGGTGGGGTAGTGGTGATCAATACCCAACGGTCCCCTGAGGACGCCCTGGCCCTTATGGAGATAACCGGATGCAAGGTCTTCTGTGTGGATGCCATGAAAATCTCCATGGAGGAGAAGGTCCCCCTTAACACGGCCATGCTGGGCGCCATCAGCAGGGCATCCGGCTTCCTTGATCCGGAAGCGATAAAAAGCATCATCAAGGGCAAGATAGGCAAACGCTACCCACACCTGATCGATGGAAACATGCGGGCCTTCGACAGGGGCTACAGTGATATTGAAACACAGGATTTCAGTTCAGTGGATAAATTCCCGGCCCTTGAGAGCCACAGGCCTCAGCCGGCTCTTGGTTACCTGACCGAGCCGATGGGCGGGGTAATCACAAACCCGGGCAATACTATTCTCAAGAACAATCACGCCTCCCGCGTGGGGTATTTCCCCCTATGGCATGAGGACAAGTGTATTCACTGCGGCGACTGCGACATTACCTGTCCTGATTACTGCATGGTTTTCGAGATGGGAAAGGATGAAAAGGGACGCGAGACCGCCTTCATGCTTGGCGTTGATTACCAATACTGCAAGGGATGTCTGCGATGTGTGGAGATCTGTCCGGTGGAAGCACTGACCGCCGAGGAGGAGTCCGGCGTGGACGTTCAAAGCAAGAGAGCAGATCTCAGGAGGGTTCTATGAGCACAGCAAAAAAGGCCATGAAGATCACCACACCATACCCTCAGAAGGTGGACCTCCAGGACGGCAATCACATAGGCGCCATCGCCGCACTCCACATCGATTTTACGATTATGGGCTACTATCCCATTACCCCGTCCACCCAGGTTGCCGAAGCCCTGGATGCCATGAAGGCTGAGGGCATGCACGATATTACCATGATCCCCGGAGACGGCGAACATGGGGCGGCAGGTATCTGCTTCGGGGCGACAGCCGGCGGTGCCCGTGTTTTTAACGCCACATCCGCCAACGGCCTTCTCTTTTCCATGGAACAGCTTCCGGTCCAATCCGGGTGCCGGTTTCCCATGGTCCTGAATGTCGCCACCCGCACGGTTTCCGGGCCGCTGAATATCAAGGGCGACCACAGCGACATCATGATGGCCCTGAACACGGGTTGGATCATGCTCCTGGCCAAAGACCCTCAGATGGTCTACGACATGGACCTTGTAGCGGTCAAGCTCGGGGAACATCCTGATGTGAGGCTTCCGGTCATGGTCGCCTACGACGGCTTCTTCACCAGCCATCAGAAAAGGCGGGTTCACTATTTCGAGGACCCCCAGGTCGTCCGGGACTGGCTCGGGAAGAAAGTCCAGGAGAACCACGCCCTTGACCCGAACAATCCGGTTACCATCGGGCCCTATATGAACGAGCCGGACCTCATCAACAACAAGAAACAGCAGTCTATGGCCATGGAGGCCGCCTACAGAGTGCTCCCCGAGATATTCCAGGAATATGGAGCCATGTCGGGGCGTACCTATTCGTTTATGAATACATACCAGATGGAGGACGCGGATGCCGCCCTGTTTGTACTGAACTCAGCCTACGACACGGCCAAGATCGCCGTCGACATGCTCCGTGCCGAAGGCAAAAAGGTCGGCATCGTGGCTCCCAACGTAATCCGGCCATTTCCCAAGGAGGAGGTCATCCGGCTTTTCTCCAGGACAAAGGGCCTTCTGGTGGGCGACAGGTCCGACAGCTACGGGGCCTGGAACGGAAACATGGCCATGGAGGTCAAGGCGGCCCTCAAGGACGACCCCGACAATAAAACTCGTGTAATATCGAGAGTTTACGGACTGGGCGGCAGGGACTTTTACGTCGAGGATGCCATTGAGATGCTTGGAGAGGCACTGGAGACAGCGAAAACCGGAAAAGTCCAGGTCCCCTTCGAATACCATGGGGCAAATCCCGGCGACCCCGATGCGCCCATGGAGAGGCTGCTCGACCCGTTGACAAAGGAAAGGACATCTCCCGGGATCTTCCGGTTGGAGGAAAAGGACGGCGGGATTCTGCTGAAGGGCTTCAACAAGAGAAAGCTTGCCGCCAAACCCAAAAGGATACTCCCCGGACATGGTGCCTGTCCTGGATGCGGGATCTTTCCCAACCTGAACATTTTCCTAAAAGGAATCGAGGGGAACGTGGTGGTGCTTTTTGCCACAGGCTGCGGAATGGTGGTTACCACCGGGTATCCGTACAGTTCCCACCGGGTGACGTATATTCACAACCTCTTCCAGAATGGAGCCCCCACCATGAGCGGGTTGGTGGAGGCCTATCACACCAGGGTTAAGAGGGGAGAACTGCCGGGCGGTGAGGACTTTACCTTTCTCATGGTTACCGGTGACGGTGGACACGACATCGGGCAGGGTCCGAGCATCGGAACCGCCCTGAGGGGCCACAGGATGATTCTCCTTGAGTATGACAACGAGGGATACATGAATACCGGCGCCCAGTTGTCCTTCACAACGCCCCTGGGGCACCGTACCTCCACATCCAACGTGGGGCCGGCGGAGAAGGGAAAGTCCTTCCATCACAAGGACACCGTGCAGATCATGGCCGCATGCCACATTCCCTATGTTTTCACCGCCGTTGAATCACAGCCCCGGGATATGCTGCGCAAGGCGGCCATAGCCCAGAAGGTGGCCGGAGAGGAAGGGTTCGTTTTCGGCAAGATCCTTTCCATATGTCCCCTGGGCTGGAGGACGGTTGAGAGACAGTCAGTAAGCATCATCCAGAAAGCTGTGGATTCGTGTTTCTTCCCGCTCTACGAAATCAGCCACGGGATTACCAGCATTACCTATAACCCCGAGGATAAGGGAAACAAGATACCCACATTGGATTGGCTCAAGACCATGGGAAAGACGCGCCACCTGACCAAATCGGAAAACGCGCATATCGTCGAGGAATTTCAGAGGGAGGTGGACCGCAGGTGGGAACGCATCAAGGAGATGCACAACAACCCGCTCCTTTAAAAAAAGAGCGTCCAATGTCCAATGGGGTAAAGCAGTCCAGAGTCCAGTGTCCAGAGGAGAAGAGCGGGTCCAAAAAAGAACGTTCAAAGGTTCAACGGGATTAAAGAACGTTCAAAGGTTCAACAGGGTTAAAAAACGTTCAATGTGGTAAGTCAGTCCAGTGTCCAGAGAGAAGAAAAACGAACGCGGAGAGTAAGGGCGTGTCGAGGTATGGAAGTATTGGGGTAATGAAGTGTTACCTTATGTTCTGACCGCGTCCCTCTGGACTCTGGACTCTCAACTCTGGACTCCCCCGGCCTGAGTCGCGCGGTGGTAAATCAGCTTTGGAAGTGATTGTCAGTCAACAGTCGGGGGGAACGGTTCCATTTCAGCCGTTTCCCCTTTTTTCATCTCGGGTATCTCGAAGAAAAACGTGCTGCCAATCCCTTCCTGGCTGTCAACCCAGACCCTTCCTCCGAGAAGCCCCGTTACTTTACGGACGATGGCCAATCCCAGACCTGATCCCTCATAGTTCCTTGTCATGGTGATATCCACCTGATAAAAGCGATTGAAAATCTCCTTCAGCTGGGATTCGGGTATCCCCACGCCTTCATCACTTACCGAAAGGAGCAGACCTCGGTGGCTTGGAGCGGCTGTGATGGTGATCTTCCCGCCGCTTTTTGAAAATTTAACGGCGTTTGAGACAAGCTGATTGAGAACCTGAAGGACTTTCATACGGTCGGAATGGACCACTCCAGCTTCGGGCGGAACGCTGATAACGGCTTCAACTCCCTGGTTCTTGATCTCTTTCGCTACCGATGAGACTGCCTCGTCCAGAAGGGCCTTGACTTCAATCTCTTCCCTGAAGATCTGTTGTACATTCTTATCAAGCTGGGACAGCTCAATGATGTTGTTTACGATCGACTCAAGGTTTCCGACTTCATCCAGGCTGGTCTCCAAAGCCGCCATGGTCTCGGGATGGCCCGGTTTCAATACCCCTTCTTCGAGTAGAGAAAGGTAACCCTTGATAACGGTGAGAGGGGTCCTTAATTCATGGCTGACCAGACCGATAAAATTTTTCTGGTATTCGTCTGCAATTTTCAGTTCCCTATACATCCGGGCTGTCCGTTCGAGCAGATCATCGATTTTTTTCTTTGACACCGTCAATTCGAGGGTCCTCTCCTTAATGCGGTCTTCAAGATCATTGATCATTTCAACCCGTTCACCCTCCAGTATTCGGGAGGTGGTTCGCCCGTAACTGAAAAAGAGTAGGACAAAGACCCCAAGGAGGATGTTGTGGGCGATGCTCGATCGAAGAGTCTCCTTTCTGACGTGGGACCTCATGGGACGGTAGTCCTGGTATATCTCGAACACACCGAGGATTTTCCCGGTGGTGCGATCATGAATCGGAATGTAGGTTTCGAGCAATGGGTGGTCTAAGTCGCGTCCGTAGGCCTGTTGGTGATAGGAGGGTGTGGCCACACGGGAAGACCCAACCCCTTCAATGGCCTGGTCCAACGCCGGGTATTTTTCAACAGTTTTTCCGATCATTTCGGAATCCAGGGAGAAGAGGAGCTTTCTGTCAACGGAATAGACATTTACGTTGTCCAGATGAAAGCTTGAAATGACATTCCGTATTTTCTCGCCATAGGCGGGGAAGCTTTCCGCCGGCAAGAAAACACCTGCGTCGGAGGATGAGTGAACCGGCAGCATGCCGCTGAGGTAATCCGCGATTTTCCCTGCATATTCCCCATATTCCTTCATTATGGTCTTCTGCGCCGCCATATAATCGCTCGCTGTCAATACGAGAGCGGCTATAAAGAAAAGGAAAAGGGAAAAAAGAATCTGCTTTTTATGGGGGACATTTCTGAAAGGCATTTTTTTCCTAAGCAAAAGAGACCATAATACGGTATGTGAAATCTTACTCTTATCCGTTCTCCGTTTCAAGCGTTATTCCCCCGGAAACCTCATATTTATGCGGGCTGTGACCTGATTGCCCTTGACACGGCATGGTTCATCTGTTATCTCAATTTCTACTAGGATATTAAACCTGCCTTTTTATTTGGACCAGTTGACCATTGACCAGGAGGAGGGAAAGATGAATAGAAGTGATCTGATTGCCAAGATTGCGGCCGACGCCGGGATTAGCAAAGCAGCAGCTGAAAGGGCTCTTAATGCTTTTGTTGATGGGGTTGGGGAAACCCTGAAAGCCGGAGAGAAGGTTTCTCTGGTCGGTTTTGGAACTTTCAGTGTAAGCTACCGTGCTGCAAGGACGGGGCGAAATCCCAGGACCGGCGCCACGATTGACATCCCGGCCTCCAAAGTTCCAAGGTTCAAGCCCGGCAAGGGCCTGAAGGACGCCATCAAGTAGTACTTCATCTTTCTCCTTGTGTTTGATTCAAGCCGGCCTTTTGGCCGGCTTTTTTGTGGTGCGTCTGCTGTTTCACGTTGAACGTTGAACGTTGAACATTATTACTTGGACGTTGAACGTTGTTATTTGGATCTGTTCTATCGTTCGTTCAGCCGTTTCATTCCGCCGTCGGAAGTCAGACCGCCGGACCGCTTCCAGATCTTCATGAAGAGCAGCCCGAAGAGAACAACCGAGATTGTCTGACCGACCCCGATGGAGAACACCATGGCCCAGTATGGGTGGGAAGCGGCCAGATTGATAATCCAGGTTCCAGCTCCGGTTCCGTGAACAGGGGCAAAGCCGAAATCGATTCCCAGGAGGAAGTAAAGGTAGCCGGCCACCCCCAAAGCGTTGAAAAGGATGGGAGGGACAAAGGGTACCACCGGGATGCGGCGGGTGGCCCATGTGGCATATCCCGCCGCAAGGGTCAGGAGGGGACCGAAGATGATATCCGGGAGGCCCAGCCCACCGATGACGTTGGCGATCAGGCAGCCGGCGTAAAGAGCAAGGGGCATGAGTGGATCGAAGAGGGCCAACATGGCCAGGCCTTCAGATATGCGGATCTGGATGGGACCGTAACCGAGGTTCAACCCCGGTCCGAGAATGTTGGCCAGGTAGGTCAGGACAACATAAAGGGCAGCCACAAGGGAAAGGCGGGAAAGCCTGTGCGCCTGCAAATCTAAAGTTCCTCCTTAAGCCGTCTTGCCTCGGGCAAAAGATCCCTTTCCATCTTTTCACTCATGACCAGGAAGCGGCCCTTTGCGGTAGCGATCACCTCGCCATCCGGATCAAAGATCGTGCCTTCGGTGATAAACTGCCTTTTCTTCCACTCCTTAAGGCGTGCAACGGCTTTCAACGGTACATCCGGGGATGCCGCCCGGCGAAACGACACCTCCAGGGTGTGTGTAAGGAACAGACGATCCTTCTGGAAAGACAGGCGCCCCAGGGTCTCGTCGAGGAATCCCATGATAACGCCCCCATGAACTATGTCCCCGTAACCGCAATGAACGTCTTTTGGAGTAAAAATGCCCTCCACCTCGCCATTTTCAAGGGTCCGGAAGGTAGCGTTAAGACCACATCGATTGTCCGGGCCGCATACGAAACAACCATCGAAAGAAACCTGCTCCATTTTATATCTCCATGTCCTTGGCGATTTTCTTTACAACGGCACCGTCCATGAGAACGAACCTGCCCTCCGCCTCGGCGATGACTTCTCCAGACGGACCGAACACCTTTCCCTCAGCGGTAAAATGCCTTCTGGTTGACCTCCTGAGCTTCGCGAATGCACGGAGGCGGATGTTTGATGATGCTGCGCACTTGAAGGTAACGTTAAGGGATTGGGTCAGGTAGTACTTGTCCATGGAAAAACAGACACGGCCCATCGTTTCGTCAAGAAATCCCACTATAACGCCTGTATGGACGACACCTTCATATCCACTATGCTGTTCATCGGGGGTAAATACACCCTCAACCTCCCCGCCGGGGAGGTTTTTAAAGGTTGCCTTTAAACCGCACCTGGTGTCCGGTCCGCATACGAAGCATCCATCGAAAAGCACCTGTTCCATGATATTCTCCCTCCGCACCGGAACCATACAGCGCCCTTGTACGTTTATGCTTTTTACTGTCGCTTTGACAATGCGGAAACGTTAACATAAATTCACCCTGAAAATCAGCAACTCATTATTGATGGACTTGCGAAAAGTCCACCAAGCAGGATGTGCGTAGAACGCATATCCTGGGGTAGGGGTGGAGAACCTTACTTATTCAGGCTATACTTTTTGGATCATCCGGGAAACGAGTACCTGGATGTGGAGTGGATCATACCCCACCATTCGTCATCGTGTAACCCATGCGAAGCGATCCCATAGCGGCCGGAGGGCGCCGTGACGAGCTTTTCAGCTCCGCACGGGATTGCCGCGTCACTCTCGTCTCACTCGATGCTCCTCGCAATGACAGCAAAATAATAATATAAGAACCGGATGAACCTTATTATCGGAGGAGAATGATGGACAAATATCTTGGCATTATCGGCGGCAGCGGCCTATACGAAATGGAGGGGCTGACCGGTATTGAATCCAGACAGATTTCGACGCCTTTCGGAAACCCGTCGGATGATATTATTACTGGGGTGCTTAACGGGGTGAGGATGGCATTTTTGCCCCGTCACGGCAAAGGGCACCGCATCCTTCCATCCGAGATCAACTATCGGGCCAACATCTTCGCTCTTAAGGCCCTCGGAGTGGACACTATCATCTCCGTTTCGGCCGTCGGCAGCATGAAGGAGGAGATTAAGCCGGGCGACATGGTTGTTCCCTTTCAGTTTATTGACAGAACCAGAGGGCGGCCCTCCACGTTCTTCGGGAAGGGGATTGTCGCTCACGTGGCTTTCGCCGACCCTGTCTGTCATCCTCTCGCAGACATACTTTTCACCTGCGTTGCGGATGACGGTGAGGCGGTTCACCGTGGAGGGACCTACCTGTGCATGGAGGGCCCCCAATTTTCCACACGGGCCGAGTCTCTCCTCTATCGGTCGTGGGGGGTGGATATCATAGGGATGACGAATATTCCGGAGGCGAAGCTTGCACGGGAGGCCGGGGTCTGTTACGCGACCCTGGCCCTTGCGACAGACTACGACTGCTGGCATGAGACGGAGGAGGATGTTTCCGTGGAGGCGATCCTTCAGGTCATGCACCGGAACGTGGAGGCAGCCAGAAGGGTGCTGGTCCGGGTGTCGAGAACGATTTCTGAAAAGGTCCCGTGCGGATGTTCGGAATCGCTCAGGTTTGCCATTGTAACCGATCCCGCAGCAATTTCCGAGGAGACAAAGGCCGAACTGCGGCCTATTATCGGGAAGTATGTTTGATGGCGGAACCAGCCAAGGTGAGGTTGAAGAGATATGCAGCCATACATCGACACTTACCTGGATTATCTTCTCATAGAGAAAGGTCTGTCGGATAATACCCTTTCGGCCTATCGCCACGATCTTCAATCCTATGCCGGATTTCTGAAAGGCCGGGATGTCATCGAGCCGGGAAAGGTGCGTTCAGGGGACGTAATGTCCTTCATTTCCGAAATGCGCCGGTCAGGCCGTTCACCCCGAAGCATACGGAGAATGGTCGTCTCCATTCGCGGGTTTCACAGACATCTCGTGGCGGAAGGGGCCTCCGAGGCCAACCCCACTGAAAATATGGGCGCCATGCAGGTTCCCAGGCACCTCCCCGGGGTCCTGAGCATCCGGGATGTGGAGAACCTTCTCAATCAACCTGACACAACGACGGGTTCCGGTATCCGGGACCGGGCCATACTCGAAACCCTTTATGCCGCCGGCCTAAGGGTTTCCGAACTGACCCGGATCAAGGATGAGGAAATAAGCTTTGATGCCGGTTATGTCAGGGTGACCGGGAAAGGGTCCAGGGAAAGGCTGGCTCCCTTGGGAGCGGTTGCCATCCTTTGGCTGCAGAAGTACCGTTTGGAGGTCCGTCCCGACCTCCTGAAAAAGAACCTTTCACCGTTCCTCTTCCCGGGTCGTGGCGGCCGCGGCGCAATAAGCCGGCAGGCCGTCTGGCAGAAGGTCAAGGCATACGCTCAGACGGCCGGCCTGACCACGGCGATATCACCGCACACCTTCCGCCACAGCTTTGCCACCCACATGCTGGAGGGCGGGGCGGATCTGAGAAGCGTCCAGATCCTGCTTGGCCACGCCAGTATAGTCACGACCCAGATCTACACCCATGTATCCCGCGAACATCTTCGTGAGATGCACCGTCGATTCCATCCGAGGGGATAGGGATGGAAATAATAACCACCCATCTGAATGCCGACTTCGACGCCATGGCCTCAATGGTAGCAGCGAAGAAGCTCTATCCGGACGCCCTGATGGTGTTCCCGGGTTCTCAGGAGAAGAACCTCAGGGAATACCTGGCCAAAACACCCCCTCCCGGGATCACCTTCCACCGGATCAAGGATATTGATCTTGACTCTGTCACCAGGATGATACTGGTGGACATCAAGATCCGGGGAAGGCTTGGACCTCTTGACGCGGTGGCCGGAAGAGGGGACATGGAACTGATTATCTACGATCACCACCCCGGCACCAATCGGGACTACTCCGGGAAAATCGAGGTCCTTGACGACGTTGGAGCGACGACAACCCTGCTGGTTGAACAGATCAGAAGGAAAAGGATAAGAATCACCCCCGCGGAAGCAACCGTCATGGCCCATGGAATCTATGAGGACACGGGGTTATTGACCTTTTCATCAACCACTCCCAGGGACCTCCATGCAGTGGCCTTCCTCCTGGAGAAGGGGGCCAGGCTCGATCTCGTGTCGTCCTCCATAAGGAGGGATCTGGACGCAAAGCAGGTGCAGCTCTTAAACGATCTCCTTAATTCCCTCGAGATCCACGATATCCACGGCCTGCACGTGGCAATCACGGTGGGGACCTCTGAGGAATACCTGGGAGAACTGGCTCTCCTCGTACATCAGATAATGGAAATGGAAAAACTCGATGTTCTTTTCACCCTGGCCAGGATGGAGGAACGGGTTGTTCTTGTCTGCAGGAGCAGGGTCCCGGAGGTTGATGTCGGGAAGATCGCCGAGGAGTTCGGCGGAGGAGGGCATCCCACCGCCGCTTCCGCAACCGTCAGAGAACTGACCCTGGTTCAGGTCAGAGAGGAACTGTTGAAGATTCTGTCCCGGATGATCGGCGAGAAGTTCAATGCCGGTGCCATCATGTCATCCCCGGTGCTGGACATCGCCCTCGATACACCTATCTCCCAGGCCGCGGAAACGATGTCGAGGTTCAATATCAATTCCCTTCCGGTGAACGGCATGGATGGCAACCTGGAGGGGATAATTACCAGAGGTGTGGTGGAAAGGGCCATTCTGCATCACCTGTCCGAATCGCCCGTCAGGGAATACATGCTTACTGAATTCCAGTGGGTGGGAGAGGACGCTCCGCTCGAACTCGTCCAGGAATACATTATCGAAAAGCATCAGCGGATGCTGCCCGTAATGGATGGACGGAAGGTCATAGGCGTCATCACGAGAACCGATCTGCTGGAAGCCATGCACGAGGATTTCAAAAAGACACGTGCCTACGAGGATTTCAAAGGGATCGAGGCCGCAAAAGCGGAGAGGGGCAGGAACATCCGTGAACTCATGAAGGAGACTTTAACGGCCGGGACCCTTAAGATCCTGGTTACAGCCGGAGAAATTTCAAAGTCCATGGGTTTCAGAACATATCTGGTCGGGGGCCTTGTTCGCGACATCATCCTTCGGAACCGGAACCACGATGTGGACCTGGTGGTGGAGGGCGACGGGATCGAATTCGGGCGCAGACTTGCCAGACGGCTGAAGGCGAGGATAAGGACCCACAGGAAGTTCAAGACCGCGGTCTTAATCATGGAAGGGGGCTTCAAGATGGACGTCGCCACCGCCCGCACGGAGTACTACGAATTTCCCGGCGCCTACCCCATGGTGGAGAGGGGTTCCATCAAACTGGATCTTTACCGGCGCGATTTTTCCATCAACGCGCTGGCCATCAGACTCAATCCCGGGTCGTTCGGACAGGTTGTGGATTTTTTCGGCGGACAGCGCGACCTCAAGGAGAGAACGATCCGCATCCTTCATAACCTCAGCTTCGTCGATGACCCGACGAGGGTCATCAGAGCCGTACGATTTGAGCAGAAGTTTGGATTCAAGATCGGAAAACACACCCAGTATCTTCTGAAAGGAGCGGTCAGGAGGGGGTATCTATCCAGGGCACAGGGACATCGGATATTTTCCGAACTGATGGCAATCCTCAGGGAAGGCCGGCCGGAAAGGGCCTTTGAAAGGATGAACCGGCTTGGAATCCTTTCCGCCATCCATCCCGCGCTGGTATTCGACCGTAAAATCAGTGAAAACTTCGAGCAGGTGGAGAAGATCCACACCTGGTTTAAATATCTCTACCTGGATGAGGAACCCGATATCTCCGACATCTACTTCAACACGATTCTTCTGCTCAGACCACCGGCGGACAGGGACGGGATCATGAAGGTATTTCAGATTGAGGGACATCGGCAGGACACTTTCAGGGAAAGGTGGATGAAGATAACATCCACCCTCAAAGCGCTTGCCAGGGAAGATGAATCCAGTATCCGACACAGCAGGATCGCACGCCTTCTGGCCAATCTGAATACGGAGGACCTCCTCGTCATCATGGCTCTGACTCGAAGGGAGGGAACCGCCAGGGCGGTATCCCTCTACCTTTCCCGGCTTCGAACCTTGAAAAGCGAGCTGGACGGGAAGGTATTGCAGGACATGGGATATGAGTCCGGACCGATTTTCAAAAGTATCCTGCAGGCGGCACAGGACGCCAGGGTGGACGGTGAGGTTAAAACCCTGGCGGAGGAGAAGGAGTGGGTGAGAAGTCATTTTCCTCTCAAGTAAACGATGTGCCTCGATGGTCAGGGTCAAACCTTCGTCAGGCAAGGCTTGACCCGGCGCCGACCGCGTGTTACTCAGAAAAGCCATCCGGTTTGACATTGATAAGGACGTAAAAAGTCCATTCGCGGCGCGTTGATGACTTTCACGCTGATCAAGAGGCATCCATAATGACCGCCAGACAACTTTTGCCCTACATCATCAGTCTTCCGCCGTTTCTCCTGGCCATAACTGTCCACGAGGTGGCCCATGGCTACATAGCCTACCGCAAGGGGGATCACACGGCGCGGCTCATGGGGAGGATCACCCTTAATCCCATCAGGCACCTCGACCCCATCGGGTCCGTCCTCTTCCCCCTTATACTGGCCATGTCCGGGACGGGAATAATCTTCGGGTGGGCCAAGCCCGTCCCGGTCAACTCCTTCAATTTCAAGTCTCCCCGGAAAGACATGGTGAGTGTCTCCCTTGCCGGCCCGGCGAGCAACCTGCTCCTCGCCATGGTGTTCGCGTTCCTGTTCAGAATTATGCTCTGGTTCCCGGGGGCAAACGCCGTCTGGAACTCGCCCGTCTTGGGACCGCTGGCCGGCATGTTGATTGTCGGCATCAAGATATCCATCTACCTTGGGGTATTCAACCTTCTTCCCATTCACCCTCTGGACGGGAGCCATATACTCGAGGGCCTCCTCCCTGCCCAACAGGCCATGGCCTATTCCCGTATGGCGAGCTACGGGTGGATCATCCTCCTGGCGCTCCTTTTCACAGGGGTACTCAATCAGATCATCGTTCCTTTCTACCGCGTGATCTACCTGATGATCCGCGCCATATTCGGAATCTGAATGGAGGTCATCGAATGAAACGGGTTCTCTCCGGCATGCGGCCCACGGGACCGCTGCACATCGGGCACTACCTGGGAGCGCTGAGCAATTGGATCGATCTCCAGAATGAGTACGAGTGTTTCTATTTTGTCGCCGACTGGCATGCTCTTTCCACCATGTACGACGATCCGGCCTCGATCGAGGAGTTCACACTCGACATCGTCATGGATTGGCTAAGCGTCGGCCTCGATCCGGAGCGCTCGACTCTTTTCCTCCAGTCGGCCATCCTGGAGCACGCGGAACTTTTCGTCCTGCTCTCCATGATAACGCCCCTTTCGTGGCTCGAAAGGGTGCCGTCCTATAAGGAGACCCGTCGGCAGCTCTCCCACAAGGACCTCTCCACCCTCGGTTTTCTGGGGTACCCGCTCCTCCAGACGTCCGACATCATCATCTACAGGGCCAACTTCGTCCCCGTAGGTATCGATCAGCTTCCTCACCTGGAGCTGTCACGGGAAATCGTGAGGCGTTTCAACAATATGTATGCCCCCGGCGGGAAAGAGATCTTTCCCGAGCCCCTGCACCTGCTGACGGAGGCTCCCAAGGTCCCCGGAACCGATGGGAGAAAGATGAGCAAGAGCTACGGCAACGCCATCTTCCTGAAGGATGCGGCGGAGGTGGTTTGGGACAAGCTCCGTCCCATGGTCACGGATCCGGCGAGGGTCAGAAGAACCGATCCGGGAGATCCTGAGAAATGCCCCGTGTTCGAGCTCCACACTTTTTTTACCCCTGAGAACCTACGGGATGAGGCGGCCGAGGGGTGTCGGAAGGCCTCTATCGGGTGCATCGACTGCAAAAAGATCCTTTACGGGGAGATGGAGAGGATCCTCGGTCCGCTTCGCGAGAAAAGAAGGATTTACGAGGATAAACCCGGCCTCGTTGGGGAGATCCTTGCCGATGGGAGCAAAAAGGCCCGGATGGAGTGCGGGAGGACCATGGACGCCGTCAGGAAGGCAATTCAGCTTTATCCCCTGCCCGCAGGGGGCCTGAAGGGATAACCCATGACTTCCGATGGGTTTCTCAGGGACTTCGATACCGGTTCACTGGACGACTATCGCATCGAACTGGACAACTTTCAAGGGCCCCTGGATCTCCTCCTGCACCTCATCAAGAAAAATGAGGTGGATATCTATGATATCCCCGTCGCCCGGATCACCAGCCAATATGTTGAATACCTGGACCTGATGAGGGAACTTGACCTTGACGTCGCCAGCGAGTTCCTCGTAATGGCGTCCACCCTTATTCACCTGAAATCCCGGATGCTCCTGCCCTTTGAAGAGGAGGAGGGTGAGGAAGAAAAGGAGGACCCCAGGGAGGAGTTGGTCCGGAGGCTCATCGAATACCAGAAGTACAAGAGGGCCGCGGAGGAGTTCTCGGCCCGTCCGTTTCTGGGCATGGATGTCTTCTCGAGACCCGAGGAAAAGATCTCCGCTGAAGGTGAGGCAAGGTTCATCGAGGCTAATATGTTCCAGCTCATGGATGCCTTCAGCAGGGTCCTCACCGAGGCCGAAAAGAGGAAACCCCATGAGGTTACCAGGGAGCGCTTCACCGTCGAGGACGGTATAGGACACATTGAAGCCCTCCTCTCGGAAAGGAGCAGCGCCAGGTTTGTGGATCTGTTTGAAATGAATGCCGGCAGAAGGAGGATCGTCACCATCTTCCTGGCAGTTCTGGAACTCATCAAAAGGGGATGGCTTCAGCCGGTCCAGAAGGACCGGCATGCCCCGCTCAGGCTGATCCGGGTCCCAGATGATCCCAACGGTTCAGGGCGGGAAAACCCGAGGAAGCAGGTCGATGATGGATAAAAACGGAAAAGCTCTCATAGAGGCCCTACTGTTCGCATCGTCCAAACCCGTGCCCGTGGATGTCCTCCAGGATGTTACGGGGCTTCCCGACAGGACCGTCCGGGAAGCGCTTCTGGCGCTCGCCGGGGAGTACGATGCCCAGGGAAGGGGAATAGCATTAAAAGAGGTTGCCGGAGGATTTCAGATAAGGACGAAACCGGAATTTTCCAGGCAGATCAGCGCGATGTATCAGTCTCGGCCGAGGAGGCGCCTGTCCAGGTTGAGCCTCGAGGCACTGGCCATCGTGGCGTACAGGCAACCCGTAACGAGGTCGGAGATCGAGAACATACGTGGCGTCGACTCGGGGGCCGTCATGAAGACTCTTCTGGTCCAGGGGATGATCCGTATTCTTGGAAGAAAGGAGTCCCCCGGACGGCCCATGCTCTACGGAACAACGAGGGAATTTCTTGAGTACTTTGAACTCAGGGATATCGAATCACTGCCCAGCCTTGAGGAGATCGCGGACCTCGGGGAAATCGGTTCACCTGAGAGGGAAAGTTAAGTCAGCTTTTCAACCTTCAGGTCTTCATCCAGGCACTCATTACCAGGATGAACCCCAAATAAAAAGGCAATAATAGAGTCAACGTGGATAAGATACGTCTTCATAAGGCTATTGCCGATGCGGGAATCGCTTCGAGGCGTGCGGCTGAAAAGATGATCGCCGAGGGGAAGGTCGTAGTCAACGATCAGACCGTTACGACCATGGGGTTCATGGTCGATCCGCGGTCCGATTCCATCACCATTGACGGCGTTCCTCTGAAAGGTCCCGGGAAAAAGAGGACCTACCTGGTATACAAGCCTAAAAACGTAATATGCACCAGGCACGATCCGCAGGGACGCAGGACGGTTTTCGACCTTCTTCCCGAAGACCTCCGGGAGGGCCTCCACAGCGCCGGGCGTCTGGATTACGACGCCGAGGGACTTATCATCCTCACAAATGACGGCGCCCTCACGTTACATCTGACACATCCGAAAAACCACGTTCCTAAAACATACCTGGTAAAGCTGAAGGGCAAAATAAGCCCCCAGTCCATTAAGAGCCTGAAAACCGGCCTGGATCTGGATGACGGGAAAACGCTTCCCGCCAGGGTATCTATCATCAAATCGGAAGGATCCAGGAAAAATTCATGGATCAGGATAACTTTACGGGAAGGAAGAAAGAACCAGATCAAGCGTATGGCCGCCGCCGTAGGTCACCCGGTCCTCAGGATCATGCGTATCGCCATCGGTCCCATTGAAGTGACCGGGCGCATGAGGCCGGGAACATTCCGCAAACTGGCCCCGCCCGAAATCAGGAACCTTTACATCTGAACATTCCAATAACCCCTTTCAATTGAGTGGGATTACCCTGTTCGTCAGCTCTCGATGGGTCATAAGATTCAATCAAAGAGGAACATCATGTTGCAGGCTGAATTAGTACAGTATTTTTCATAAGTTATGGTTTGACTTCAAACCCGGTAATCATATAGTATGCGGGGACTTAGTTGGGATTCACAAAAGCGGCTCACCTTATTCGTGGGCCTGTCTTTTGAGAAAATGTAGGTTGGTGTTGTTATAGGTAGGGTTATTGTTCACTGAAAGGGGGAGTCGATTCGATGACGTTATTTGGTAACGTAAGCAGACGTGATTTTCTCAAATTTTGCGCCGGCACGGCATCGTTGCTGGGTCTTTCAGAGGCGGCCGTACCCAGGGTCGCCAGAGCTATGGAGGCTGCGGCCAGGAAACCGCCCGTAGTATGGCTGGAGGGCCAGGACTGCGCCGGATGCAGTATTTCCTTCATCAATTCTTCCAACCCGGGAACGGCCGAGATCATCCTTGATACCATCTCGCTCAGGTACCACGAGACGATCATGGCCGCATCCGGCTATCAGGCTGAACAGGCCCGAAGGGAAGCCATCAAGGAGGGAGGGTACGTCCTCATCGTTGAAGGGTCCATTCCCGGGGCCGACGAACGGTTCTGTAAGGTGGCCGGCGAGCCTTTCGTCCAGAGCGTCAGCGAATCGGCCGCCAAAGCCGCCGCTGTAATCGCCATCGGAGCGTGCGCCACCTACGGCGGTATTCCCGCGGGCACGCCGTCCAAAGGCATGGGCATAGGCGCTGCCATGGAGAAGGGCCTCGTTCCCAAAAAGCCCCTCATCAACATCCCCCTCTGTCCGGTTCACCCGGATCACCTCGTCGGGACAATCGTATACTATCTCCTCTACGGGAAGCCGCCCCCCATGGACAGCCTGGGCAGGCCCGTCATGTTCTTCGACAAGCTTATCCATGACAACTGCGAGAGGCGCGGCCACTTCGAAAACGGCGAGTTCCTCACCGACTGGAACGAGTTTTCCCAGAGAAACTGGTGTATGTACCTTCAGGGCTGCAAGGGGCCGTTCACCCATTCGGACTGTCCCAAACGCCGCTGGAACGATGGGCTCAATTGGTGTATCGGGTCCAGCGCCCCGTGTCAGGGATGCGCCGAACCTGAATTCTACACCGGCATGGCGCCCCTTTACGTCAAGACGAAGGAGATCGCCGGACTCAGAATAGAGACCGTGGGAGCGGTAATGGGAGGCGTTGTGGCGGCGGGTCTGGCGGGGCATTTCATCGGTCAGGCCGTGACGGGGAGGCTCGGAAAGGGTGGGCCGGAGGAAGAAGGAGGTGAGAACTGATGGGCCAGAGAATAGTTGTCGACCCCATTACCCGTATTGAAGGACACCTGAAGATTGAGGTCGAGGTCGAAAACGGAAAGGTCAAAAACGCATGGAGCAGCGGAACCATGGCCCGGGGATTCGAGGCCCTTCTTACCGGTAAGGATCCAAGGGACGCCAGCTACGTGACCAGCCGTTTTTGCGGCGTGTGTTTTTCAGTTCACACCATGGCCTCAGTGGCCGCCTTGGACGATGCCTTCGGAGCTGAAGTACCGGACGGAGGACGAATCCTCCGGAACCTCGTCATGGGAGCCGAGTACCTGTACGACCATGTTGTCCACTTCTACCAGCTCAGCGCCCTTGATTACCTGGATATCATGGCCGTGGCCCGATACAATGGCTCGGACAAGGAGCTCCTGGCGGTCAAGGATAAGATTGTCGGTCTGGTAAAAAGGGGAGATACCTATCCCCTAACACCCAGATATGAACCCGACCAGTTCTCCGTCAACGATCCGGAGATCGTTACAATGGCCGTAAAGCACTACCTCGACGCGCTGAAGGTTCAGGTGACGGCCAGGAACATGGGGGCCATCTTCGGAGGCCGGGCGCCCCACTACCAGAGCATCGTTGTGGGAGGCATCACACAGATGCCCGACGCCGATCTGATCATCAAATTCAAGACCATGCTCGAAGAGGTCACCGCGTTTATCAAGAACGTATACATGAAGGACGTTCTTCTGTTCGGCACGGGACCGCTCCTCCCCCTGGCGCAGGCCGGGATTGGCGGCGGACATCTGAACTACCTGGCCTACGGGGCGTTCCCCGAGGATTCCACCGGCAAGGCACTTTTCCTCAAGCCGGGCGTCATCAGGAACGGGAATCTGGGCAAGGTTGAACCGTTCGACCAGAAACTCATAACAGAATCCGTCAAGCACGCCTGGTATAAGCCCAACGAGCCTGTCCATCCATCCGATGGCGAACAGATCTTCGATCTGGGCAAGAAGGACGCCTACAGCTTCGTAAAAGCGCCCAGGTACGAGAATATGCCCATGGAGGTCGGTCCTCTGGCCCGCATGCTTATCATGAAGGAGCCTAACCTGATGGGCCTTATTACCAACCATGGGGTTAAACCGGGAGCCGTTGCGAGACATGCCGCCAGGATGCTGGAAACGGTCATGATGGCCGACAGGATGCAGGTCTGGCTCGGGCAGCTTATTGAGCTTGCCGGCAAACCGGGCTTCAGGATTCACGATTCCGCCCATTACGAGCCGCCCGTGTCAGCGGAAGGCTCCGGCTTTTACGAGGCTCCTCGAGGGGCGTTGGGGCACTGGATCAGGATCAAGGATAAGAAGATCGCAAACTACCAGGCGGTGGTTCCCTCGACCTGGAACGCTTCACCCAGGGACGAGAAGGGGCAGCGGGGGCAGTATGAGGAATCCCTCATCGGTGTTCCTATACCCGACCCGGAGAACCCCATCAACATTGTTCGGGTGATCCGGTCCTTCGATCCATGCCTCGCGTGCGCCGTCCACGTTATCCACCCCAGGACCAACGAGATCCTGAAATTCAGGGTAGAGTAGAAAGGGGGCGTACCGATGGCTGCAACCAAAGCTGATCATCCCGTTCCCGCAAGGGCTATGCATCTCGTACATCTCCTGTCCATGATAGCCCTCATAGCCACGGGCTTTTTCATCTACAAGCCCAACTTCAGCCTCCTCGGGCTCAGCATGCACACGGCCAGGGTTATCCATTTCTACGCCGGTTTCATAATCGTTCTCAATCTGGCGGCCCGTTTCTACTGGTCCATTTTCGGCGCTGCCAGGGATATAGGGGACTTTCTGCCCAGGAAAGAAAACCGGGGCAAGTTTTTTCAACTGCTCGCCTACTATACGTTCATGAGAAGGAGCCGTCCCACTACGGCGAAATACAACACACTTCAGAAATCCACCTACGTATTCTGGTTTTTGCTCCTGATCTTCCAGGCGATTACCGGTTTTGCGCTGCTCTGGAACATGAAGCCCGGCTGGGCCTCTCTGGTGGATTCCGTGGGCGGGTTGAACAACATGCACATGATCCACTACCTGACCATGTGGGTCTTTATCGTGACCACAATGGTTCATGTTTACCTGGTCCTGTTCGAGGACTTCAAATCGTGTAAGCTCATGTTTTGTGGGATAGAATCCGTGGAACCCGCGCAGCCGAAGGAGGTAGTCTGACCTCGCGGCGGGGAAAGGCGGCGACCGAAAAGGAGATGGCCGAAACACAGAATCCCTGCAAAACGATGATCCTTGGGGTAGGGAACCTTCTGTTAAGGGACGAGGGGGTCGGCGTACATGCCGCCGTCAACCTCGTGGAACTTCCGCTCCCCGATAACATAGAGGTCGTCGAGGGAGGCACCGACGGATTCGGCCTGTTCAACCTCATTCTTGAAACCGACAGGCTCATCGTCGTCGATTGCGTTAAAGGCGGTGGTGAGCCTGCTTCCATTTACAGCTTTGATATCGACGATTACCAACATTTTCCGGACGTCTATAAAACATCGGTGCACCAGATCAGCATCGAGGAGGTAATCTCCCTGACGGGCGCCTTCCGGAAGCCGCCCCGTACCACGATCATTGGCATCGAGCCGGCCGAAGTGTCCATGTCCATGGAACTGTCGCCGCGCGTACTGGACAAGCTGCCGAGGGTTATGGAATTGGCGATCGAGGCCGCGGGGGTCGACCCCGCGGAATACAGCCATTACCTGAAACCGCCATTCATAAAACCCGGTCCCGACCACCGGGCGCTGCTTCCCACCTGATTTTCCCCCGGGAGAGACGAATCGTGCATGAACTCTCCATCGCCATGGAGATCCTCGACATCGTGGAAAGGGAGGCGTCAGACCACGGCGCCGGTCGGGTAATAAACATCCGTCTCAGGATAGGGGATCTGTCCGGCGTGGAAACGGAAAGTCTGAGGTTCTGCTTCGAGGCCATCCGGGGTGAGAAGGATGCAACTCGGGACGCGGACCTCATCATCATGAGGGTCCCCGTGAGGATTAGATGCGCGCCATGCGCGGGGGAGTTCGAGGGTGAGGGCCATCTCCTCCGCTGTCCTTCCTGCGGAGGTCTCGAGACGGAACTGCTTGAGGGCGATGAGTTGAATATACTTGATTTTGAAGTGGAATAAAGCACGTTCAAAGTTCAAAGTTCAACGGGGAAGAGGCAGGCAATGGACCCGATAAAGCTTAAGAAAAAAATCCTCACCAGGAACGACCATATCGCCGCCGAGATCAGGGATCGGTTCCGGTCCTCTGGTGTGTCCGTCATCAACATGGTCAGTTCCCCCGGCTCGGGCAAGACCTCCCTCCTGGAAAAAACCCTGGGACCCCTGTCCACTGAACTGGCCGTCGGCGTCATCGAGGGGGATATCCTGACGGAAAACGACGCCCGGCGTATCGCCATGACCGGGGTTCCGGTCCACCAGATCAACACCGGCGGCGCATGCCACCTGGAGGCAGCCATGATCAGGGATGCTCTCGCCCATTTCGACCTGGATGCCCTCGATCTTCTCTTCATCGAAAATGTGGGAAACCTGGTATGTCCTTCCGCCTTCGACCTCGGGGAAGGGGCCAGGGTGACGATTATCAGCGTCACGGAAGGGGACGACAAGCCGCTGAAATACCCCGCCATGTTCCATACGTCCGATCTGATGGTCATCAACAAGATGGACCTCCTGCCGTTTACAGATTTTTCCGTGGATTCCGTCATCGAGAACGCCAGGTCCGCGAACCCCTCCATCAATATCCTCCAGACGTCCTGCCGCACGGGGAAGGGCCTGGATGGGTGGATGGAATTCGTGAGATCCTTCGCCGCGGGATGAATCGTGAGGATTCGAACCAGATACCGCATCGAGATCGAGGGGATCGTCCAGGGGGTCGGTTTCAGACCCTTCGTATACCGCCTGGCGGAGGAAATCGGCCTCACCGGGTGGGTGACCAACACCTCCGACGGGGTCCTCATCGAGGTGGAAGGCCCCGGGGAGGGCGTTGAAATGTTCACCGGTCGCCTGGAGAGGGAGGCCCCGCCCCTTTCGGCCATCACCTCGGTAGCAGGCCGCCATCTCCCACCCGCCGGCTACAGGGATTTCACCATCAGGGGCAGCATCGCCCGGCCGGACAGAAAGGTTCTCGTCTCCCCGGACACCGCCATCTGCCCCGATTGCAGAAGGGAACTCCTCGATCCTGACGACCGCCGCCACGGCTACCCCTTCATAAACTGCACAAACTGTGGCCCACGCTATACCATCATCAACTCCATTCCCTATGACCGCCCCAATACCTCCATGGCCCGATTTACCATGTGCCCCCGGTGCCGGGCTGAATATGACGACCCTGCCGACAGGAGGTTTCACGCACAGCCCAATGCGTGCGAGGAGTGCGGTCCCCGACTGCAATTCCGGCCGGTGGATGGCTCCAGCCGGTCCGGAGACCCGCTGCGGCTCACGGTCAAGGCCATCAGGCAGGGAAGGATCGCGGCCATAAAAGGCCTTGGTGGCTTCCATCTGGCTGTTGACCCCTTCAACGGAGGGGCGGTCAGGAGGCTCCGATCCCTTAAGGGGAGGGAGGAAAAGCCTTTTGCCGTCATGGTCAGGGACATGGAGACAGCCGGAAAGCTTTGCGTTCTCAAAGAAGGATCGGAGGACCTGCTGACAAGTACGGAGAGCCCCATCGTCCTGCTGAACAAACGCCCGGATCCCGGACTGGCTATCGCTGCGGAGGTGGCCCCGAAAAGCCGCTATTTCGGCCTCATGCTGCCCTACACCCCTCTTCATACCGTTCTGATGGAGGAGTTCGACGCCCTGGTCATGACCAGCGCCAACATCGCTGAAGAACCCCTTTCCGCCGACAACGAGGAGGCGCAAAGACGGCTTTCGGGAATCGCGGACATCTACCTGATGCATGACAGGGAAATCGTCCTGAGATGCGATGACTCCATCGTCATGCCGAACAGGGATGATCCGGCAAAAGGTCCCGTGGTTCTCCGGCGGGCGAGGGGTTTCGTGCCTGCCCCCGTCCCGCTGCCCATGTCAGGGGACCCGGTGCTGGCCCTGGGGCCGGAACTTAAGGGCACGGTTTGCCTGACCAGGGGGAACCAGGCCTTCATAGGTCAGCATCTCGGGGATCTGAAGAACATGGAGACGCTTTTGTTCCTCCGGGAGGTGGTCACCCATCTTATGGACATCCTCCAGGTTTCGCCCAGGGCTGTGGCCTGCGACATGCACCCTGATTACCTGACCTCCCGCCTGGTTGAGGAGGGGGAGAAAAATCCATGGGGAGAGGACCTTCCGGTGTATCGGGTCCAACATCACCAGGCGCATATTCTCAGCTGCATGGCCGAAAACGGGGTGGACGGACCTGCCCTCGGCCTTGCCCTGGACGGCACCGGGTACGGTACGGACGGAACCATATGGGGGGGGGAGATACTTTGGGTCGACGGAACCCGTATGCGCCGGCTTGGACACCTGAGAACAGTCTGGATGCCCGGCGGCGATCAGGCCATCCGGGAGCCCTACCGGATGGCCCTTTCCTGCCTCGTTGAGTGTCGGGGGCCGAAAGAGGCCATTAAGCTTGCGCCGGTGCTTTTTCCCGGGATTCTGGAGAACGACCTGGAGGTTCTAGCGGGTTTCGTCGAGAGGAGGACCCATGGCATAATGACCTCCAGCTGCGGCAGGCTCTTCGACGCCTTCTCGGCCATGCTGGGTGTTTGCCTCCGTTCGCGCTATGAGGGCCAGGCCGCCATCGAGCTGGAGATGTTGACGGATACTTCGGTTAAGGATACTCTCCCGTTTTCGGTGGGGTTCGACCAGGATGGAATGGCAACCATTGACATGCTTCCCGCTTTCGACGCCGCCCTGGACCTTCGCCTGGACCGGGAGCCGGTGGAAAGGGTAGGGGGGATGTTTCACAGGACCCTTGCCGTGGCCCTGGCACAGGCCCTTTCGAGCTGTGGAGAGGCCCTGACGGCCCCGGAGAGGGGATCCGGGGTGCTCCCTATGGCCGGCGGGGTGTTCCAGAACGTCGTATTCTCCGAAATGATCCGGCAGGAGCTTTCCCGCCGGTCCCAAAAGCCGATCCTGCATCGAACAGTCCCAACCAACGACGGTGGAATTTCCCTCGGCCAGGCGGTTTTCGCCATCAGAGCGCTTCAGGAAGGTGTTTAGAATGTGCATCGCGGTACCCGGGAAGATAATCTCAATTGACGACATCAACATGGCCATTGTGGATTATGGCGGGACTACGAAAGCGGCGTCCCTGGACCTGCTGCCCGAGGTGGAGGTAGGGGACTATGTCCTGGTCCATGCCGGGTTCGCCATCAACCGCCTCGATGAGGAGGAGGCCATGGAAACCATCAAACTTTTTGAGGAATACATGATGACTTTGTAATGACTTTATAAAAAGTCATCATCGCGCCCTCTTAAGGGTGCTCAAATCGAAGATTTGCAAGGAAAGTGAAAATGACATTTTTCGCTTTCCGCGGAGTAAAAAACCACGAATGGATTTTTTACGACCCTATCAAAGGCAGCTCATTGACGATGAAGTATCTTGACGAGTTCAGGGATCCTTCAATAGCGAAGGCGCTGATAGGTAGGATCCGATCATCCGCATCGCGGCTTTCACGGTCGGTCAAGATCATGGAGATCTGCGGAAGCCACACGGTTTCCATCTTCAGATCAGGCATCAAGAGCGTTCTTCCGCCGAACGTCACAATGATTTCCGGACCGGGGTGTCCCGTGTGTGTCACAGCCATGGAGGATATGGACCGGATGATCTCCCTTGCCTGTGGGGAGGAACGGGATAGCCACATCATAGCCACCTTCGGGGACATGATCCGGGTTCCCGGCACCGTGACCAGCCTGGAGAGGGAAATGGCCTCGGGCGCGGACGTCCGGGTGACCACATCGCCTCTCGATTCACTCCTTTGGGCCGAGGAGAACCCGGAAAAGGAGATTGTTTTCCTGGGCGTGGGGTTCGAGACCACCTCGCCCACCGTTGCCGCGGTTGTAAAGAGGGCGAAAACCGCCGGGCTTGCCAATTTTTCCGTCTATCCCGCTTTCAAGCTTCTTCCCCCAGCCCTTGAAGCCCTTCTCGACGGCGGGGATGTCGCCATTGACGGTTTCCTGTGTCCGGGCCATGTCAGCATCATGTTAGGAGCGGCTGCCTACCGCCCATTCAGTTCGAAATATCAAAAGCCGTGTGTTGTTGCCGGTTTCGAACCACTGGATATTTTATTAGGAATATCAATGATTTTAGATCAATTACTTAATGATAAACATGAGGTTGGCAACGCCTATTCACGGGCGGTTTCCGAGGATGGAAATCAGAATGCCATGTCCCTTCTCCTCGAGGTTTTTCAGCCGTGCGATGCCCCGTGGAGGGGGTTGGGGGTCATACCCTCTTCCGGCCTGGGTTTCAACGATGCCTTCATGGCCTTTGACGCCGTTGAACGGTTCGGCCTTGCCGCTGTTCCCACCGGGTCCGACCCTCCGGAATGCGCCTGCGGGGAGGTTCTGCGCGGTGTAACCTCACCTCCGGAATGTCCCCTGTTTGGTTTGGGCTGCACCCCGGACATGCCTATTGGATCGTGCATGGTGTCCTCGGAGGGATCCTGTGCCGCCTGGTTCAAGTATTCCGGTGGGGGTTGAACCGGATATTAAAGTCCAGAGTCCAAAGTCCAGTGTCCAGAGAAAGCTGACGTCTGGCTTTTCCACGTTGAACATTGAACGTTGAACCTTCTTTAACCCCCCTGGACTCTCACGTTGGAGGAATGAATTTGAAGACCGATCGGGTACTGCTGGCCCACGGGGCCGGCGGCAAGATGAGTCAGGCCCTGACGGAACGGATTTTTCTGAAATATTTCGACGATCCGGCGCTGTTGATGCTCAATGATTATGCCGTTTTCGAGGTGCCGGGAGGCCGCATCGCCATGAGTACCGACACCTATACCATAGACCCGATCTTCTTTCCCGGCGGCGATATCGGGAGCCTTGCCGTACACGGTACCGTCAACGACGTGGCCATGTCGGGGGCAATCCCGATTGCCATTAGCACTGGGTTCATCCTCGAGGAGGGTTTACTCCTGGAAGATCTGGAAATAATCGCAGGTTCCATGTCCGCTGCGGCCGGAACGGCTGGAGTCCGGATCGTCACCGCCGATACCAAGGTCGTCCCCAGGGGGTCGGCCGACAGGATCTTTATCAACACCACGGGAATCGGAATTATTCCCGCAGGTTGCGTCATTGGCGGGCAGGAGGCGAAACCGGGTGACGTGATCCTTCTCTCGGGGACCATCGGGGACCATGGGATAGCTGTAGCGTCATCGAGGGAGGGGATTCGGTTTTCAACGGTCGTTTCGAGCGACAGCGCCTCGCTCAACAGTATGGTCTCCGCCCTCGTCAGGGCGCTTGGCGACCAGGTCCACGTTCTCCGGGATCCCACAAGGGGAGGGTTGGCAACCGTACTGAACGAGATATCAGTGCAATCGAATGTCGGCATTCGAATCAACGAAGAGGCCATCCCTGTGCGGGAAGGGGTGAAGGGAGCCTGTGAACTGTTGGGATACGACCCTTTATACCTTGCCAATGAGGGCAAACTGGTGGCCATTGTCGCCCCGGAAGCCGCGGATAATGCGCTCCGGGTGATTCGTTCCGATCCTCTTGGGGGTGAGGCGGCGATCATAGGAGAAGTCGTACGGGACCACCCCCGTACAGTTGTCATGAATACCCCGCTTGGAGGCCATAGGCTGGTCGACAGGCTCTCGGGGGAAATGCTTCCGAGGATATGCTGAAAATCGGCGGGAGAACGTCCAATAAAGAACGTCCAACGTCCAAGGTCCAAATAATAACGTTCAACGTTCAATGTTCAACGGGGTAAATCAGTCCAGAGTCCAGTGTCCAGAGGGAAAAAACGGGCGCGTTGATGACTTTTTATAAAGTCATCAAACTTGAAACTTTTTGTTTTTAACTTTAAACTGCTTTTCACAGGGGCAGGTCGGGGGAGGTCGGACATATCGAGGCCTGAGACAACACCCTTCGAACTTGATCTGGATCATTCCAGCGTAAGAAGATCTGCCGGGCCCTGATTAATCAAGCCCCTGGAGAGGCGTCCGGGGGTTTTTTTTTGCTGCGGGAGGAATCGGCATATGAAAAAATGGGATAAAATATGGGAGGAAACGGACCGGGACATAAGGACAAATCGCCCCATGGTTCACCACATCACCAACTACGTCGTCATGAACGTCACAGCCAACGTCACGCTGTCCATGGGCGCTTCCCCGGTAATGGCCCATGATGCCCGTGAGGTCGAGGAACTGGTCAACTTCGCATCGGCCCTGGTCCTGAACATCGGGACGCTGTCGCCTCACTGGGTAGAGGCAATGGTCAAGGTGGGAAAAAAGGCCCGGGAAAAGGGCATCCCCATTATCCTCGATCCGGTAGGCGCAGGGGCCACCAGGCTTCGAACGGATGTTTCCATGCGTATCCTCAATGAAGTTGGTCCAAGCATCATCCGCGGCAACCAGGCGGAGGTGGCGACACTGGCGGGAGGAACGGCCAGAATCCAGGGTGTCGATTCCCTTGAGACCGGTGCAGCGCCCATTGACCTGTTCAGGGAGCTTGCCATAAAAACCGGATCGGTGGTCTGCGTTACAGGGGAGGTGGACTGGGTGACCGACGGCAAACGGACTTTCAAGGTCCATAACGGGCATCCCATGATGTCAAACGTGACGGGAACCGGATGCTCGTCATCTACCGCGGTGGCGGTTTACAGTACTTCGGGCCTTCCCCCGGTTGAGTCCTGTTCCCTTGGACTTTCCGTTTTCGGCGCATGCGGCGAGGTGGCGGCGGAAAACTCCTCCGGTCCGGGGGGGTTCCAGGTCGCGCTGCTCGACGCGCTCTACAACGCCCCTTCACAGGGCCTGGGATCGCGGCTCAGGATTGAGGGACCTGCATAAGGTCCATCAATCAGAGTCGATGAAGTCTAAAACACGGGCACTCGACCTGACCCTGTACGTCGTGACCGATCGGGGCCTTTCCCTGGGACGCACCGACCAGGAGGTCGTTCGGCGGGCCGTCGCGGGCGGGGCCACCGTCATACAGTACCGTGACAAGGGCGCCCCCGGGGGAGAGATGGTAAGGAAGGGCAGGGAATTGGCCCGGATCTGCCGGTCAGGCGGCGTGCCCCTTATCATCAATGATCGCCTTGATGTTGCCCTGGCATGCGGAGCGGACGGGGTTCACCTGGGGCAGGATGATCTGAATCCCCGCGACGCAAGAAAAATAGCCGGCGAGGACTTTATCATCGGTGTCTCGGTTACGACCCGGGATGAGGCCCTCAGGGCCCGTGACGAGGGAGCTGATTATCTTGCCGCCAACGGCGTCTTCCCTACGGCAACGAAGACTGATCTGGGAACCTCTCCTCTCGGTCTCGAAGGGTTGAGGACACTGGCGGCGGCCACGGACCTGCCCCTGGTCGCCATAGGCGGCATCGACGCTTCCAACGCGGGAGATATCATCCGGGCGGGGGCGTCCGGGGTAGCCGTTGTTTCCTATGTCGTCCACCATGAGGACATAGAGAGGCGTTGCGGTGTCCTCCTTTCGGCGGCTGCAGAGGGAAGGGTTCAATGAAAATCTCCGAGTTGGGTGAGTTCGGCCTTATAGAGATGATCGCAGGGCGTGTCGGGAGAGCTCGAGAGCCGGTTGTGCTGGGTGTGGGAGATGACGCGTCTCTTCTTCAACCGTCACCTGGGCACCAGATCGTCACCACGACCGATATGCTTGTGGAGGGCGTACACTTTCAGCGCGAACACACGCCTCCACGTGATCTCGGCTTCAAAGCCCTGGCCGTCAATATCAGCGACCTGGCCGCCATGGGCGCCGCCCCCATCCAGGCTTTTGTGTCCATCGGCTTGCCGCCGGGGACCAAGGTCGAGGATGTGGATCTTTTTTACTCAGGGCTTCTGGATGCCGCCGGACCGGACATGCAGATTTCAGGGGGGGATACCGTTTCGTCCCCTCCAGGATGGATCATCTCCGTGACGGCTATCGGTCAGGTTCCCGCCGGGAAAGCGCTTAGAAGGGACGCAGCGAGGCCGGGAGACACTGTTTTCCTCTCAGGTCCGCTGGGTGATTCTGCGGCGGGCCTTGCCCTGATCCTGGACAAATCGGTAATTATGAATGGGTCGACGGCTGAGTTTCTCATCCATTCTCACAATCATCCCCAGCCGCAGACGGCCTTGGGAAGGGCACTGTCCGCCTCCGGTCTGTCCTCCTGTGCCATAGACATAAGCGACGGCTTCCTTCAGGACCTCGGCCACATCTGCGAATCCTCTCGGGTCGGTGCGAAAATCGAGATGGAACTGCTCCCCATCAGCCCGCAGATGGCTGAGGCCGCTCGTTGGAGCGGTGTTGACCCCTTCTATTGGCCCCTGACCGGCGGGGAGGACTACAGCCTGATCTTCACTATCTCCAGAGATAATGCAAAAAGCCTGGAGAAGCTGGTGACGGATGAAGGGATAACAGGGGTGTGCAGGGTCGGGGAGATCGTAAAGGGGGAGGGTATCGAACTTTTAAGGGGGGCAAAGCGCTACACTTTGCCCGACGAGGGGGGATATGACCATTTCCGGGACGAATGACCACGCCGGGCGTAAAGGGGCCCCCATCCTGATCGTTTCAGCCATGGACAGCAGCGGCGCTGCCGGAATGGCCCTCGATGTCAGGGTCATTGAAAGCCTGCATTTTGCCGTACGTTGTGCCCTCACGGCCGTGACCATCCAAGGTGACGATGGAGTGGTGGATGTAAGGCCTTTACCTCCCGCCCTTATCCGCCTGACAATCCGCACCGCCTTCACCGACGCCCCGGGGATAGCCGGCGTAAAGATCGGTATGCTCGCCGACGCTGCAACCGCCTTTGCTGTCGCGGAATCGCTGGAACCCATCGCACGATCCAAAGTGCCCATCGTTGTCGACCCTGTTGTCCGGTCCACTTCCGGTTCGCCGCTGATAGATGACGACGGGCTGGATGTCCTCCTCCACAAGCTCCTTCCCATGTGTTCACTGGCGACCCCTAACCGGGAGGAAGCGCTTGCCCTTGCGGAGCGACGGGGAATAATAACGGACAATGAGGAGGATGCCGCCGCCTTTCTCCTGGCGCTGGGGGTTGGAGCAGTCCTGGTTACAGGGGGAGAGGGGACAGGGGAAGCTTGTACGGACACGCTGTACCTCCCCTCCGGGGATACTGTTGCCTTCCAACATCCCAGGGTCAAAGGCCCTGTTCCCAGGGGTACCGGGTGCGCCCTTTCCTCCGCCTTTGCCGCTCATGCGGCAGTTGGGTTTCCGCTTGAAAAGGCGGTCCACACATCAATCGACATGGTTGCCGGCCTCATCGAAAGTTCCACGATGGTAGGCAGGCAGAGGCTTTTGTTCCCCGGGGATCGTTCGGATTAACGCCTTGCCTTTTTAAACACCCTATAATATCTTGCAACACTCTACTTTCGCTCCGTATTTGCTGGTCAAACTTGGTAGGGTCGTAAAAAGTCCATGAATGGCTTTTTACTCAACGGAAAGCGAAAAGTGTCATTTTCACTTTCCTCACAAATCAACAACACTTGTCCCGCAAATCGATGACCTGCGGGACAAGTCATTGATTTGGGCGCCCCTCAGTGGGCGCATTGATGACTTTTTGCGAAGTCATCAAACTTGATAAGCAAACATCCTTATTTATTATAATAAATCCGTGGAGAGGAGGGTCAGCTATTGGGAAGCGTCATTAAGAAGCGTCGGAAAAAAATCAGAAGGCACAAACATAAGAAACTTCTTGCGAAGAGCCGTCACAAGAGGAAGTAGAAGTTGAATAAGCTCATCGGGGTCATCGGATCGGGTAATCAATCCAAAAGGGATGACGAAACAGCCTTCCAGGTGGGGCGGTTGATCGCGGAATCTCAGGCCATACTGGTCTGCGGAGGGCTTTCGGGCGTTATGGAGGCGGCCTGCCGCGGTGCTTCCTTGCCCGGGGGGAGGGCCGTCGGCATTCTGCCCGGTGACGACAGGGCGGATGCGAACCCCTATGTGACTATCCCCATACCGACAGGGATGGGGATAGCGCGGAACGTCCTGGTTGTCAAAACGTCAGATGTCCTGATCGCACTCGGCGGGGGGTCAGGAACCCTCTCCGAGATCGCCATTGCCCTTAAGTTGGAAAAACCGGTAATTGATCTTGGGGGGTGGAAAATCAAAGGGACGAAACGCGCGGCTGGGCCGGAGGAAGCCGTTCGTCTCGCACTCTCACTTGCCGGTTGTACGTCCGCGGAGTAAGGCTGCCAGTCATGCCCACTTCCCATCAGCTTCCTGACACCATAAAAACGCCGGGCCGGGTTTATATTCGAACCTTCGGATGCCAGATGAATGTTTACGATTCGGAGAAGATCCTGGCCTTTCTCCAGGACCGTTACCTTCCGACTGCTTCAAAGGAGGATGCCGATCTCATTGTCCTGAATACCTGTTCCATTCGCGACAAGGCTGAGCAGAAGGTCTACAGCCTTCTTGGACGGCTTCGTTCGCTGAAGGAAAACAATCCCGACCTCCTCATCGGGGTAGGGGGCTGCGTAGCGCAGCAGGAGGGTGAACGGATACTCCGGCGATCGCCTCTGGTTGACCTTGTTTTCGGTACCCACAATATCCACGAACTGACCCGGATCATAGATGAGCGGATATCCACGGGGCGAAGGGTCTGCCACGTTGGGGAAGACAGGTTCAAAGTCACCGCCGCTGCGGCCCCCAAGGTCGTCCGGACCCAGGGGCCTACCGCACTTCTGACCATTATGAAGGGGTGCGATAATTTTTGTGCCTACTGTATTGTACCCATGGTCCGTGGCCGCGAAATCAGCCGTGGTATGTCCGGGATCATCGATGAGGCGCGGCATCTGGTGGACAGCGGGGTCAGGGAGATAACCCTGCTCGGGCAGAACGTCAACTCCTACCAGGATCCTGAAACCGGGTCCGGTTTTCTGGAGCTCCTGGAAAAACTGGACTCCTTTGATTCCCTGGAAAGGCTCCGTTTCGTCACCTCACACCCGAAAGACTTTTCAAAAGAAACGGCCCAGGCCATTGCGGGTCTCCCGAGCGTCTGCGAGCATCTCCATCTTCCCGTCCAGGCCGGTTCGGACAAGGTTCTGAAAGCCATGCTGCGGCGCTACACCACGGCCGAGTATCTGGACAAGGTTTCCGTCCTGAGGGAACTGGTCCCGGGTGTGGAGATCACTACGGACATCATCGTCGGCTTCCCGGGGGAAGAGAGAGAGGATTTTCTGCAGACCATTTCATTGCTGGAAGAGGTCCGTTACCAGAATGTATTCTCTTTCAGGTTTTCCCCCCGTCCCGGCACGGCGGCAGCCGAAATGGAGGATCACGTCCCACAGGAGGAAAAACGACCATGGCTTCCGGAGCTCCAGGGGGTTCAGAACATCATCACATCTCAGAAGCACGGTTCCATGGTCGGGAAAGTTGTCGAGGTGCTCGTTGAGGGTAATGGCCGGCGGGAACACGCAAGCCTTGAGGGAAGAACCCGGAACAACTACATCGTTCACTTTCAGGGTTCTGAAACCCTGGTCGGAAACCTGGCAGAGGTCAGGATATTCCGGTCCCACGGCATACACCTCGAGGGGAAGGTATTGTGATGAAGGAAAGAGACTTTATCGAGGTTACGGTCCATGGCCTGACCATGGATTCCAACAACAGCAGCCCCGTCATTCTTCTGAAGGACCAGGAAGGGAAAAAGGTAATGCCCATCTGGATAGGTATCTTCGAGGCTAACGCAATCGCCATGAACCTGGGTAACATTGAGCCACCGCGTCCCATGACCCATGATCTTGCCAAGTCGCTTCTCGAAGTCGCCGAAGTCAGCGTGGACAGCGTGGCCGTCACGGATCTTAAGGACAATATTTTCTATGCCGCAATTTATCTGAAACGGGGGGAGAGAGAATTTACTGTGGATTCCAGGCCTTCCGACGCCATCGCCCTGGCTGTACGCATGGGGTGTCCTATTCGTGTCAATGAGGAGTTATTCGCCCAATCCGCCATCGAACTCTCATCCATTGACGAAAAACAGGATGTGGGGGATGATGGCTGGACGGAATTGTTGAAAAAATTAGATCCAAAAGATTTCAGTAAATACAAGATGTGATGGACCCGTAAAAAGTCCATCAAGCAGGATGTGATTCCGGAAGGGGGGCGGTGTTATCACAAAATCACCTGCATCCGCGAACACGGGCAAATTCATGGGACTGGTGCGTATCTGGGGGCCGGCCGCATTGGTTGCGGGTATCATATTCACCCTGTCTTCCATCCCGGGCAACGACTATCCGAGCCACCCTGAAATCGCCAACATCGTCGCTCACTTTACGGAGTTCGCTATCCTTGCGTTCCTTCTCGCCAAGGCCTTCAGGCAAACAGGCGTGACTACCGGAACGATTGACACCATTCTGTACTCCGTAGTAGCCTGTTTAGGTTACGGTTTTCTCGATGAGTTGCACCAGTTCGCCATACCTAACCGTGTCTTTGATACTATGGATATCACGGTGGATGCCCTTGGAGCCCTGGCCGGATCGGTTGCCTTGGTGATCTATCTTCGCCGAACCGGTGGTTCAGACCTCAATACGGACGAAAAGGATAATATATCGTCCGTTGAAAAGGGGAATCGGTGACGCAGATTGTTCGAAAGGCCGAGGACATACTGGATCTGGCCAGGATGTCCGACCGTCTTGTTTCGAACCTCATGGACAAGCTCGACGGTGTCTCCGGTACCGTGTGGGTCCACGATCAGGAGAGAGCCTTTCGTAAAGTGCTCTCAAAAGGGGAGGCGTCTCAAACACCAAGGCGAATCGATGTAGCGGATGTTTTGCAAAGACACGGCCAGGTTTCAAGCGGTTCACCGTTCTTCGAACGGCGAAATGGAAAAATCATTCTTGACAGCGTTTTTCTGCCTATCCTCCATCATGACCTCCTCACGGGAGTGGTTCATCTCCAACTGAAGGGTTCTTCAAAGGAAAGGGCCCTTGAGGAGGAGATTCTTCATGCCGCCCGCGAAACAGTCCAGGAGTTTGCTCCCTTTCTTAACAGTGCCCTGACCCTGGACAGGATCCGGCGCACTCCCCTGATGGATCTGGACTCGGAAAGTTATAATGAACCGTTCATCCTGGATTTTCTGGCCCGCCAACTCACCATCAACAAAAGATATCATCGCAGGCTCGGCCTGATCAGCCTCGACTTCGATGGGGTGGAAGCTTTCAAGAAAAAGCGGTCATACCGGCTGGTCCAGGTCATGCTCCGGGACATATCGGAAACCCTGAGAGGCATTGTCAGGGACTACGATGTGGTTTCCCATGTCGGAAATTTCCGCTTCCTGATGGCCTTGCCCGACGGTGACAGTCTCGGGTGCCGGTTCGCCATCGAAAGGATAAGGAAAGGTTTTGAAAAGCTTGATTTCCTTGGTGAACGTTTTGCACGGTACGCCCTTGAACCTCACTTCGGATTCGCGTGCTTCCCGGAAGATGGGTCGGATGTTGATTCACTCCTGATGACCGCCCTCGAACGGACCGAAGAAAATCGCAGAGATCCCTTCAACGTAATTCAGTGGAAAAACAGGCCCTTCTGGAACCTGGTCGAGGATTTTACGGGGCCCGCGGGAAAGCGGGAACTGGCC
Source organism: Deltaproteobacteria bacterium (assembly GCA_013151915.1). Classification (NCBI taxonomy): domain Bacteria; kingdom Pseudomonadati; phylum Myxococcota; class Myxococcia; species Deltaproteobacteria bacterium. The sequence goes on along the minus strand of JAADHJ010000032.1, from coordinate 16,364 downwards.
CATATTCGGGACACCAAGTTCACCGAGTTCCATACAGGATTTACATATCTTCTGCAGGAGACCATCACGAACGATATCGTACTGCACCCAGGGAGACGGGGACTGCTGTTCATTGGTACCGACAACATTTATATCACCGAAGCGCTTTTGCAAAGGAACGTCGCCATAGCAAAAGCAGCCACCCGGATCAGCGTTTTCGGGGATATGTCCGGCGTCCAGACATTGAGAAACCTGAACATCAACACAATCCCCCTTTCTCCTGAATTGGCATCGGCCTTTCAGTTCATCCTGTACCTTACTGATCTGAACGCCTACGGGCTCGTGGCCGTACAGAAAAAAGAGGATACATGGCAGAGCGTTCATTCATCTCACGATAAACTCATCGAGAGGCTGGTTTTTAAGCTCAAGGAAGAGTATTCCCTCCAGGACCAGATATAATGACCCAGAAGATTCTCCTCGTTGACGCCGATCCTACATTGTTGAAAAAGTTGGGCAGACGTCTTACAGAAGCCCGGTTCGTGGTTAAAACAGCCTCAGACGGCACCGGCGCCCTGGAGGAGGCCGTTGTCGGCAAACCCGACCTTCTCATCACCAACTACCACCTCCCCATTTTCAGCGGTGAACGCCTTCGCGCTTTTCTTAGAAATAACCCCACCACATTCCATATTCCAATAATCTTCCTTGTGGACAACGGCAATGAAAAGGACTCAACGCTGGCTTCCATAGGACCGGACCCTTTTCTTGTAAAGCCCTTCCGTTGGGCGGATATCAGCGCCAAGATCACCCAGGCATTTGAAAAGACCGGGGACCGCAGGGATTCCATGAGGGAGATCGGTTCAGGTATCGAGGGAAGCCTTCGGGAGGTATCCCTCGTTGACCTTCTTCAGATCTTTTCCCTGAACAGACGGACAGGAGTGGTGACGCTGACCCACGATGGATCTGAGGGAAAGGTTTACCTGAAAAAAGGGGATGTGGTCAGTACGGTCCTCGGAGAAACAAAGGGAGAAAAAGCCCTTTACAGAATTCTGCAATGGGACGATGGGGCCTTTCATTATCAACCGATTGAGTTCACCGTATCAAGAAACATCGCCCGCTCGATTGACGCCCTCCTCATGGAGGGGATGCGCCAGCTGGATGAGTGGGATTCCATTCAGGACCAGATGCCCCCAGGTTCGGCGGTTCTGAAATTGAACAAAAACCAGGATGATATGCCAAGGGACCTGAGACCGGTAACCGAGGAGGTTCTCCTCCTTCTTGAATTCTACAGCTCCGTTGCCGACATTATCGAAAAGTCCTCCTACACCGACTACGAAATCTGCAAATCAATATTGGGGCTCATACAGAAAGGGATCCTGACTCCCATACAGGAACGTCGATCGGTCATCCGTGATGAGACGCCGCTGGTGACAGCCGAACAGGCCCTTCTTATCCGTAAGATCCTGAGCCTGGGAGAGGGGGCGTCCATGGGCCCGGGATGGGGCAAAATCCTTCTTTTCGCTTCATCACCCGATCTCATCAAAGTTTTCCTTGCCGATGCGGGAAACCTTGACGAGTTCCAACTTTCCAGGGATAATTTCTCCAACCAGGAGATACTCAACGCGTCCTTCGGCTCGTTGGGGTCGTTGGAGATAAGTGACAAAACACGCCTCCAACTGTTCGTTCTGCCCTCCGGGGATGTTTCTCAGCCGCTTTGGAAGCCTTTCTCCGAGGGCTCCATCGGGTCCATCCTTCTCACTCACGGAGATGAAAGTGACGGGAAGGACCTGACCCTTGTGGGTGAATTTGTTTCCAAATCCCTCCAGCATCCTCTTGTTCATTGGCAGATCGAGGTGGACGGAGAGGACCGGGTTTCAGCATCCGAGGTATTCCACTCACTTTTCGCCCTCCTGTCAAAGGAGGCGAACAAGCAGGAGACCAGACCTACATGAACGGTGGACAAACCAACATACTCGTCGTTGACGATGACCCGGGTATCCAGGAGATCCTTAGAATCGTCCTGGAAAAGCAAGGCTATCGTGTGCATATTGCCGAAGATGGAGAGAAGGCGATAGACAGGTTTCTGGAGGTTGAGCCTGATCTTGTTATCAGCGATATCTCCATGCCCAAAGGGGATGGGTTCAATGTGGCTATCCTCATTCGGAGTAAGGAAAGGGAGGGCAGGAAAACTCCCATCCTCATGGTCAGTGCATTTTATGACGATCAGGGAAACCGGGATAACGCGGAGCGCTGTGGAGCCGATGCGTTCCTTTCCAAACCCTTCACTCAGAGACAACTCCTTGACGCAGTTGAGAAACTTCTGGGTAGATAGGGGCTCGCGCCGCGATAGGACACGTTGTTTCACCACAGTACAGCCGCTCGCAGGCTGCTCCACGGGGTTTTAATGTGGTGTGATCTTCGATCGGTCACGTCGTGGTAAATGAGCTAAGGAAAGTGAAGATGACACTTTTCGCTTTCCGTGGAGTAAAAAGCCATGTAAGGACTTTTTACGACCCTGTAAAGTATTGGATCAGCGGGAGGTAGAACTGTCATGTTTAAAAGTCGAACGTTAACTATGACATTAGCTATGACATTGGTGTCGGCCGTTCTGATGGCGATTGCCGGTTGCGCGACCTATGGCGGGCCGGGCCGGGAATCCGCCGTACCCGACAAAATTGTCTATCCACCGTATGATGGTCCCAAAAAAAGGATAGCGGTGCTGGAATTTGATAACGATATCCAGGGGCACTGGTGGGACAGAAGCTGGAATATCGAGAGAAGACTTACGGATATGGTCACCACGGAACTGATGAAGACCAACCGCTTCATCATTGTGGAAAGAGGCGCTCTGGACGAAGTACTTGCGGAACAGGATCTAGGTTCTTCCGGGAGGGTTCGCCGGGAAACCGCGGCAAAAGTTGGGGAACTCCTGGGCGCTCAGGTCCTGATTAAAGGGGCCGTCACGGAATTCACTCAGAAGGAGAGTGGCGGCGTGGGCGGCGTGGTCTTTCACGGAATCGGCATTGTGGGGAAGACAGATACCGGGCATGTAGCCATCGACATCAGGCTGATCGACTCCACAACCGGACAGGTTCAACAGTCCCACCGCGCAGAAGGTAAGATCAAGAGTACTGGATTTGGGGGCATCGCCTTCTTTCACGGGTTGGCCTTCGGCGGTGCGGCGTACAATAAAACTGCGCTTGGCAAGGCAACGAGGCAGGCCGTTCAAAACGCTGTGAGTTATATCGTGAACACCATGGATGCCCGCCCCTGGGAAGGCAGGGTCGTCAAGACCGATGGTGAGAAGGTCTACATCAACGGTGGAACGAATATGAACATCACGACCGGGACTATTCTTTCCGTATATTCCAGGGGAGATGAGCTGTTTGACCCTGATACGGGCTTGAGCCTTGGGAGTGTCCAGTCCAGGGCAGGGACCATCAGGGTCACCCAGGTCATGGAAAAGTTCTCCGTGGCCAAGACCCTGGAGGGGTCCGGCTTCAAGAGGGGAGATATCCTGAAGCTGCAATAGTTGACGTGGTCGTAAAAAGTCCATGAATGGCTTTTTGCGAAGTCATCAATAATTTCCGCAAATTGTGGGTGATAACCCCATAACAGGGTCATTTGACGCTTACCGACCGTTATTTCAATTTTGTATTGTTCGTAAGCCATTAAAAACAATAAGAATATTTATACTGTCCGTTGCAGAAAATGGCGCACTTCTTGCTGGAGAGCAGTCCGGGATGTGCCATCTCAGCAGGAAAATACTGGTTGTCGATGACGAACAACTGGTGCGTTGGTCTGTGCGCCGATACCTTGAGGCTGAGGGATTTGAGGCTTTCGAGGCGAACGGCGGTGTGCGTGCTCTGGAGATCCTGGAGGCGGAACCCATCTGTATTCTCATAACCGACCTGATGATGCCGGGAATGGATGGGGTGGAACTCATAAGAAAGGCAATCAAACGTTACCCCGCTCTCATTGTTCTCGTTATTACGGCAAACGACTCTTCGAACATGGTCCGGGCGGCAGAGGACGCGGGAGCGTTTAAGACCTTCACGAAACCCATTCCGTTCAGAGAACTCACCGGAACCATTCAGATGCTCGTGTAGCTTCCGGGGCGACACCCGATCCTCCCCGCTTTACTCCGCATCGTGGTGGTGATAGATTTGCCCCATGCGTGCTGTATCCAGTTACATGGTCGCCATCCGTTCCCTGCTGTTCATCTATCCATTTACCCTTCTTATTTCCGCCGTCGCCATCGTATTCAGTTTTTTCGACAGGGGTGGGTTCATGATCCACAGGGTGTGCACCCGGACCTGGGCCAGGACCGTCCTCAGGATCGCGGGTATAAGGGTTTTCATAAGAGGATTGGAGATCCTCTCAGGGGAAACCGGCCCTTTCGTCGTGGTCATGAACCATCAGAGTCAGTTGGATATACCCCTGATTATTTTTGCCCTTCCTCTTCAGCTCCGGCTTGTCGGGAAGGTCGAGCTGAGCAGAATTCCCATTTTCGGGCAGGCCGCAAAAAGAATGGGGCATTTCTTCATCGACCGGAAAGACCACGCCGTCGCCACAGCCGCTTTTACGATGGCGGGTGACATGATGACCCGTACGGGCGTTTCGGTGGTTATCGCCCCGGAGGGCACCAGATCCCCGGACGGCAAACTGCTTCCATTTAAAAAGGGGGCCTTTGTCCTTGCCATTCAGGCCGGTTTGCCGGTACTGCCGGTTACCGTAAGGGGGACCCGGGATGCCATGCCCAAGGCCGGTTCAACCTCATGGGGTGGGGTGGCCGAGGTTATCATTGATAAGCCGGTCGCCACTTCCCAAATGACCTACAATGACCGTGACAGGCTCCTGGAGGAGGTAAAGGGAATCATCGTGAGGAACCTGCCCTGATAAGAATGTCCCCATTCAAAAGGATTTTTCTCTCACTTTACGCTTCCATCTTCATATCGTCCCTGGGCCTGGGGATTCTGAGCCCGATACTGCCCTCCTATGTGGACCGTTTTGCCACGAGCGCGCTGACCCTCGGTATTGTGTTCGGGGCCTACTCCGCATCGAGGACCATTTTTATGACGCCCGTCGGATATCTGTCCGACCGCATAGGCAGAAAGGTGTTCATCGTTACCGGGCTGGTCCTCTTTACTGCAGTCTCCCCTCTTTACGCTGCCGCAGACGGAATGGTCCAGCTGATGCTTGTGCGTTTTCTCCAGGGCATCGCCGCCGCCATGATACTGCCCGTGGCCCTGTCCTACATCGGAGATCTTGCCCCCAACGGCAAGGAAGGGTTCGTTATGGGGACCTTTACATCAGCATTCTTCGCCGGTCTTGGGGGCGGACCGCTTATCGGTGGGTACCTCAGGGACCGCTACTCCATGGACGCCGCTTTTTATGGAATGGGTATTCTGTCCCTGACGGCCCTCATTGTCGTCATAGTAACTCTTCCCGCCGACGAGCACCCATGGCCTGGAATGCGAAAAGTTAAAAAGGGCCCGTCCGGAGAACACCAACGGTTCCGGACAGCGGACCTGGCGGGCCTTTTGATCTTCCGTTTCAGTCGAGCCATCGGCATCGGTTTTGCGTGGGTCCTTATGCCCCTCTTCGCCATCGGGGAGCTTCACCTGTCCTCCTTTCAGGTGGGAGTGCTCCTTTCAGTGAACACCGTCATTACAACCTTGCTCCAGGCCCCATTGGGACATCTGTCGGACCGTTTCGGCCATCTGAAGAGTATCTTTTTCGGAAGCGTCACCGCCGCCTTGGCAGTTGCCGGCATCTCATGGGCTCACAGCTTCAGGGAGATGATCATCATCTTCCTTGCCATGGGGCTTGCAGGAGCTTTCATTGTACCGGCGGGATCGGCCCTGGCGGTAAGGATAGGGCATGAAAGGGGTATGGGATCCGTCATGGGGTTATACAACACATCACTGAGCCTTGGCACCATGCTGGGACCCATCATAGGCGGTTTCATGGCGGATAGATGGGGCATAAGGAGTGTCTTCCCCTTTGGAGGCGCCGTAGGGATTGCAGGATACCTGGCCCTGCTTGCGCTGTGGAGAGAAACTCCTTCAACTCATTCCCTTGACAATGGGCATCCTAAATACTAGATTTCATAACCAGATGTTTAACTTTAGATCCCAAAGGTTTCTGCTGCTGTTATTCCTCCTGACAACCCTCATCTACCCAAGTGTCGTCCAGGCTGATTACATCCGGATCGAAGGCAGTGTCGTCAACGTAAGGCAAGGCCCGGGCACAACATTTCCCGTTCTCTTCCAGGCAGAGGCGGGTGAGGAATATCCGCTCGTGAGTCTTGAGGGCCTCTGGTGCCGCATCACCCTGGATGACGGACGTGAGGCATGGGTTTTTCGCAGGCTGGTAGCCGTGTTGCGAGGGACTATGCCGGGCGCCGGAAAACACGTCGATGGAGGCCCGACAAAAGCTGGAAAGGATGGGATCGGTCAATACTTTCCGCTGGCCGGGCTGCTTGTTCTGGGGATGATCCTTGTATGGAAAAGAAAAAAGATTGTTGGATACTGGACCCGAAAGATGGGTGATATTGCAGGATACAGAAGGGAAAAGCCGTTTCGATATGACGAACGCCCTCCTGAAAAAGACCGGTGGGAACTTTGATTGACAACCCATTCCGGATTTGTTATTGACTAGGCGTTTTTTTATGAACTTCGGGCTCAACACTTTGGACTAAACGAGGTCACCAACACACAATGCGACTTAAATGCGATTTGCACATTCATACCAGGGAAGATCCCAGGCATCAGCTGAATTATACGGCTGAGGAGCTGATAGACAGGGCCGCGGAAAAAGGCTACCAGGTCATCTCCATTACCAATCATAACATCGTTACCTACAGCGAGCGGTTGGCGCAGTATGCCTTCACGCGTGGGATACTTTTGATCCCCGGTGTTGAGGCCACTGTAATGGGAAAACATGTTCTCATTTACGGCGTGGATAAAATGGATACAAAGTGGGACAGAATGACCTTCTTCGACCTGAAGAGGATCAGGGCTGATGGGGCGTTTGTTGTCGCACCGCATCCTTTCTATCCCAACTATAACTGCATTGGAACCCTTCTTGAGCGTTTTTCGAGCCTGTTCGATGCGGTGGAGTATTCACATCTATACACGAAAAAGGTCAACTTCAACCATAAAGCCCAGTCCTTTGCCTCTAAAAATAATCTCCCCATCCTGGGCCTTTCAGACGCTCATTCCCTCAAACAGCTCGACTATACTTTCACTGTCATTGAATCCGACCCCGACCAGGAAAGCATTTTCGCCGCGATCCGGGAGAGGAAAACGTCCATTGTGACCCGGCCTGCCAAAATCTATACCAGCAGCCTGGTAGGACTTCAGCTGTTCGGAACATTCCTCATGCTGCATCTGTTCCGGTAGAATTTCCGCCCGCAAACCCCCTTATTCCACCACAGTACAGCCCCTCGCAGGCTGCACCACGGGGTTGCAAAGAAGGGTTTTAAAGTAAGATTCATCCTGGAAATGAGTACCTGGATGAGGACCATACCCCAATTTGTCATCGCGAACCGTATCCCGCCATTTGTCATCGCGAGCTGTAACCCATGCGAAGCGATCCCATAGCGGCCGGAGGGCGCCGCAATGACCTTTTCGGCTTCCGTCTTCGTTCTTCGAACTTCGCCGCGACAAGTCGCCCGGGATTGCCGCGTCACTCTCGTCTCCCTCGATGCTCCTCGCAATGACGGCAAAATAATAATATAAGGTACGCATTAACCGGATGAACCAAAAAATAAAGTTTGAGATTTGAGGTTCTTCGATACCCATACTGCCCTTACCTACACCTATAGCCTACAGCTTACAGCTTGTTTTTCACATTGAACCTTGAACGTTATTTTCCTCGTTGGACGTTGGACCTGTTTTATCCTATAATCCCAGCCCATGTCCGCTATTTCCAGCTATCAAGCCGCGATCGAGGCCTTTCTCGCCCGACATTCCATTCCCTCACCCTGGGCACTTGGGCCCACGGACACAATCGCGGTGACCGCGGGGGGGCTTTCGCTTCTCTGCCTCATCCTCTTTGCATTCAGGAACCGTGAGGACAAACCTCCGGCGGACCGTCCCGCCCGTTTTTTTATCAAAAAAGCAAAAAAAGCCGAGAAAAAGGGGAATCACGCCGAGGCCGGGGCCCTCTACGCCTCTGCCGGGCGCTTCAGGGAATCGGCCGAGGCTTTTGTCAAAGTGGGCGAATATGAAAAGGCTTCCGAGTCCTGTGTGGCCATGAACGACTATGCCAACGCGGCGGAATGTCTGGTGAGGATAGGCGCCTATGGCCAGGCGGCCGAATTTTTCGCAAGAACAAAGGACTTCATTCAGGCCGCGGAAAACCTGGTTAAGGTTGATCGTTTCCATGAGGCGGCCCTTCTTTTCGAAAAAGGGGGAAACTCCCCGCGGGCGGCTGAGTTTTACTCCAAGACAGGTCATCACCAGAAAGCGGGAGAACTTCTGGCCGAGGCTGGTGAGCATTCCAGGGCCGCGCCCCGCATGGTCAGGGCCCTGCAGGAAAGGGTGAGCCGAAGGGATCCATCCGTCGCCCCTGAGGAGGACCGTGTCTCTAAAAACCTGGCCGCCCTTGCCTCCTTTAGCCTCCTTCAGGCCAACCAGAGAGGAAAAGCCGCAAAGGTTCTTGAAACCGGTGGGCACTTCAAGCAGGCTGCCAGACTCTATGAGGAATTGGGTAAGGGTCGAAAGGCGTCTGAACTCTACATGAAGGCCAAGGACGCGGCATCGGCTGCCCGCATCCTGGGATCATCCGACACACCAGAAGAAGGAGGGCTGGATGTTGCCCAAGCCCTTCTGGATGAAGGCCAGACAATCAAGGCCGCGGAGCTGCTCGGGCGTATTGGAGAGTGGAGGAGAGCCGCTGAGATTTTCGTCGCCGCCGGGGAGAAAGAAAGGGCGGTTGAAGCTTTCGGAAAAGCGGATGATCATCGTTCGGCCGCGGATCTTCTCATCGAGTTGGGAAAATCTTCCGATGCGGCGAATCTCCTTCTGGCCGGCGGCCGGGCCGAGGATGCGGCCCGGATTTTTCGGGACTTGGGGGAAACGGAACAGGAGGCCCGGGCGCTTCTTGATGCCGGCGCCTTCTTTCAGGCTGCACGATCCCTCATATCTTTGGGCAAGGAAGAGGATGCCACGGAGGCTCTGCAGAAGGTTGAAAAGACCAGCCCGGATTACGCCGAAGCCAACCGCCTCCTGGGAGAACTCTTTTTCGGCCAGAGGATGTGGTCCCTGGCCATTGCCGCCTACCAGAAGGCCATCGCGGATGAGAATCCCCGGCGGGATAATCTGGATTCCTTTTACAGGTACGCCGCGTCCCTGAAGGAAGACGGTCAACTCCATGGGGCGGTATCGATTCTGGAAAAGATCCTTCTTGTGGATTACCATTACAGGGACGTAAAGGACCAGGTGACCTCCATGAAAGCCCTCCTGGGGGCCTCTTCCCCGGGACAGGGCAGGCTTATCGGCGACCAGTCCCCCCCCCCAGACGCTACCATGGTCGCCGGTGGATCCGGGACGTCGGCAAAAGACGGTCGATACGAGATCGTCGAGGAGGTCGGCAGGGGGGGGATGGGAGTTGTTTACAAGGCGAGGGATACCCTGCTCGACAGGATCGTGGCCTATAAGATATTGCCGCCGCAGGCTCAGAGAAACCAGAGGGTTCTGGAGATGTTCCTGAGGGAGGCGAAATCAGCGGCCAGGCTCTCCCATCCCAACATCGTTGTCATCTACGATGCCGATCAGAAAAGAGGCGAGTACTATATTGTCATGGAGTTTGTCGATGGCGACTCCCTTAAGGAGATTCTTGAAAAACAGGGAATGTTCGAATTGAAACCGGCGCTTGTCATCGCGGGTCAGGTCCTGCGTGCGTTGGCATACGCCCACAGCAAGGGCATCGTCCACAGGGACATCAAACCCGCCAACCTCCTCTGGTCAAGGGATGAAAAACTCGTGAAGATCACCGATTTCGGACTTGCAAGGGCCATCGCGGAGGGTAGAAAGACCCATACGCAGATGGCCGGAACCCCTTTCTACATGTCGCCGGAACAGATCCTTGGCGGACAGGTCGACCACCGGGCCGACCTGTATGCTGTCGGCGTCACCATCTATGAATTTCTTACGGGCACCGTTCCGTTCAAGGAGGGGGACGTCATGTACCATCACGTTCACACAGCACCCCCGCCGCCTGAAAAATTCAACCCCTCGATTCCGCCGGCGTTGTCAGGATTCATTCTCAAGTGTATGGAGAAAGACGTGAATAACCGTTTCCAGGATGTGGGAACGGCCCTGATGGAACTTAAAACAGTACTGAAACAGTAGGGCTAAGAGTTATAGTCCAGAGTCCAGAGTCGAAAGTCCAGAGTGCAGGGCTTGGGATCTGGGATCTTGGGTCTGGGCACCTCGATACTTCCATACTTTGACACTTGGACTGCGTCACCGTGTCTGCTTTTCCCCTTTGGACATTGAACGTTGAACGTTTTTCTCTCGTTAGACGTTGAACTTGCTTTACCCTACAGCCTATAGCCTGCTTTTCCACTTTGGACTCTGGACGCTAGACTCTGGACTGGGATACGTGTTTTAGCCGGCTCCCGGGTGTCGTGTCCCTTCAAGCTTGGCATCCCGCAGATCGGTACCCACAATGTTGGCCCCGGTCATGTCGGCCCTTGAAAAATCGGCCCCTGTCACAATAGCCCTCGAGAGGTCGGCGTTTTGAAGGTTTGCGCCTGAAAGATCCGAGCCTAAGAGGCTGCACCCGGCTACGATGGCATCTCTCATGTCAGCTCCCCCCATCCGGCACTTCTTCATCCTGGCATCGGTGAGCGTAGTTCCAACGAAGAAACACTTTGTCAGGTTCGCCCCTTCCGCGGTGACGTAGGACATTCTGGAGTAGCTGAAATCACTCTCGGCACAATCTGCATTGGAAAGTTCTGCATGGGTCATCTCGGCACTTCGAAAAATGGCCTTCTGGACGCCGGCATCCGTGAGGTTCACCCCCGTAAGGTTTGCGAGGGAGAAATCGGCGGCCGGTGCCTGGACCGCTTTAAGAGTGGAATTCATGAGATTCGCCTCCACAAACCCGGTCGAGCAAAGCCTCGATTTACTGAAATCCACACGGATGAGGGTCCCTTTTTTCAGGTCCGCTCCCGACAGGTCGGCCCCGGTCAGGACTGCGCCCGTAAGGTTTGCTCCAATAAGGGAAGCGCCTCTCAAGGAGGCGCCGTCCAACCGGGATTCCTCCATGTCAACACCATCCATAACGGCGCCGTTGGCATTGATATCCCGTGCCTCGGAGCGTCTCATGGTAGCCCCTGAAAGGTTGGAGGCTGATAGGTCGCACCCGGGTAATCTGGCGTCGTCCACCACCGTGCCGGAAAGGTTCGACTCTCTGAGGTCGGTATTGATCATCTCTGCGGCGACCATACGGGCCTTCTCCATGTTAGCGCCCCTGAGCCTGGCCCCACTCAGGTTGGCATAAGAAAGATCCGCGCCTGAGAGGTTGGCCCGGCTCAGGTCAACGTTGGAAAGGTCGGCATACTGCAGATTGGCTTCGTGCAGGTCCACCCCGGCCAGATCTTTCCCCTTCAGGGAGATCCTGACCAGATTCAGGCCCGCCAGGCTTTCGCCTGATCCCTTCTTCTGTAAAACCTCCTCAGGTGTAAAATCGGCCAATAGACATATCCTCCATCAGGCCGGCATTCTAAGGGTCGAGCCGACCCTTGTCAACAGCCGTACTGTGGGCTAATGTGGGCAAGATGATTCCTTTCCCGTTCGCATCCGCACTGCTTAAGGACGTTCATCCGGACCCCGACGTGTTCGACCGAATACTAAAAGGGGAGGGGATAATGTCCCTGATGGAGTATGGTTTCTGCATCACATCAGTTTCCCCCGGTGATTCATTCCGTAGATATGTCCTGTTTTTTCAGAGAAAACCCTATGCTGCCGGGAAGATATCACCGGTCGGGGATCTTCAGGGGACCGGGATAAGGGAGTTCTTTGTTTACCTCGCGCAGAATTCACAGACCCGCCTTTCCTTCATTCAGACCGATCCTGTGCTGATGAAGTCGATCCTTGTCCTTCAGGAACGCTCCCCTGAAACGGAAGGAGCCGCCGAACACATAAAGATAGAACACCTGGTGGTGGGTCTCATGGAAGGACGAAAGGATTCGCTCGTAGCGCTGATCCAGGATGGCCGCTTCAGCTTGGCTTTCGTCAAGGGTGGAAAGGCCATAAAGGCCTATTTCTCCGACCAGGTCGTCCAATCCTCGACAGGGATGGACTGGATGGACCTTTTTAAAAGGATCGAGATCAGCCAGATAAAGGGCAATTCCATCAGGATCCGGGTCTTCGAGAACCTGCAAACCACGCCTGCCGCTGACTATCTTGAGGGACCGCCGGCCTATCAGGGTGGCGTCTTCAAACATTATACCAGGCCAATGCCCGAGATTATCGTCCGCGACCAGACCAGAACCTTGAAAAGAGTCAGTGTTACCTCATACCCGTTTGTCGTTGGCCGGGATCCCGGATCCGATCTTTTCCTCAACGATCCCGGTGTTTCCAGAAAACACGCTTCCCTGGATGAGAGGGACGGAAAAATATTTATCATGGACATGGGCAGCCTCAATGGCATCCTCGTAAACAACCAGTATACAAGGGAATTTACCCTGAAGGATGGGGACACGATAACCTTGGGAAGCCACATATTGCAGATCGTCCTTCCCAGGTCGCCTGCGGAGGATGTGAGCCTTTTTGCCTCCACCCCCGGGGACGCTACAATGGCAATGGACAGGAACGCCCGCCTCAAGGTGGCCTGCCCGAAATGTGGAACCGTCGGCACCGTGGATGTGGCGAAGATCTACAGGAAAAAGAGGGTTCGCTTCAGGTGTCCAAAATGCGGCCGGGGGTTCGAACCGGTTGGGATCTAGGGGTATTCCTGGAATGCAGCACGAGGCGATTCTCTACGAAAAAGGGGATGACAACCAGGTCCATTGCCGGATGTGCGCCCACAGATGCAGGATATTGCCCGGGAAAAGGGGAATATGCCGGGTCCGTGAGAACAGGGGGGGAACCCTTTACACCCTGGTTTACGGGAAACTGGTTGCCGAACATGTCGATCCCATCGAGAAGAAACCCCTTTATCATTTTCTTCCCGGAAGCGTTTCATACTCCGTGGCAACCGCCGGCTGCAACCTGTCCTGTCGGCATTGCCAGAATTACGAGATAAGCATCCTGTCACCCAATGACACCTCGATCCCGGGGCAATTCAGGACAGTTGACGAAGTTGTAAACAAGGCCCTGGCATCCGGATGCCGATCCATATCATATACATACACCGAACCGACCATATTTCTGGAATATGCTCTGGACTGCTGTCGGCAGGGCAGGGAAGCAGGGCTGAAGAATGTCTTCATAACCAACGGCTTCATGACTCCAGAGGCCATTGACATGGTTACACCTTGTCTTGACGCGGCGAATGTGGATCTGAAGGGAGCCACGGATGACTTCTATCATCAGGTCTGTGGCGCTCGTCTGGAGCCTGTCCTCGAGACGATCAGGGCCCTTTACGAGGCGGGTGTCTGGATAGAGGTGACGACTCTCCTGATTCCAGGGCTGAACGATGATGAGCGGTCCCTTGGATTTATTGCGGAATTCATCGCCTCGATCGATCCGCTCATCCCGTGGCACATATCCCGGTTTTTCCCGACGTATAAGATGACGGATCGTCCTCCAACACCTATGGGCTCCCTCCGGAGGGCTGAGAGGGCCGGAAGAAACGAAGGCCTGAAATACACCTACCTGGGGAATATCTCCCAGGGAAACGACCAGACCTTATGTCACAACTGCGGTCATCTTCTCCTTGAACGAAGCGGTTTTACCCTCATAAGCTCGAACCTTTCACAGGACGGCGCCTGCCCAAAATGCGGTACGGCATTTTACGGCGTGCCGGGGGAGGGGAGTTGATGGATGACTTTCTGAAAAAACTCCTGGCTGTTTCCCGCGGGGATGAACCGGCACACCTGCTCCTGAAAAACGCAAGGTTAATCAATACCTTCACGGGCGAGATCCAAAAAACGGATATCGCTGTTATGGACGACAGGATTGCCGGTCTGGGTGAATATGATGCGGATGAGGTCATCGACCTCGAAGGCTCGTACGTTGCCCCCGGGTTCATCGAGGCTCACTTCCACATCGAAAGCACCATGCTCAGGCCAAGCGAGTTGGCCAGGCTGATCGTCCCGCGGGGAACCACCTGCATGGTGGCGGACCCCCATGAAATCGCCAATGTATCGGGCCTGGAAGGGATCAAATTTATCCTGGCCGACAGTGAGGGGATCCCTCTTGACCTTTATCTCATGGCCCCCTCGTGCGTTCCGGCAACCACCTTCGAAACATCAGGCGCCGTAATCGGCGTCAGGGAAATAAAACGCCTTTTCAACCATCCAAGGGTCATTGGATTGGCGGAGGTCATGAATTTCCCAGGTGTGGTCAACGGCGATGATTCGGTTATCGCAAAGATCCTTTCCAGTGCAGGGAGACCAATCGACGGCCATGCCCCCATGCTCTCAGGCAAACCTCTGAACGCCTACGCCGCCGCGGGGATACGGTCTGACCACGAATGTACAAATGCGGAGGAAGCCCGGGAGAAGGTCCGCCTGGGATTACGGATCATGATGAGAGAGGGAACAAGCGCCCATGACCTTGAAAACCTTCTTCCAGCCGTTACGCCGCTAAACTTCAACCGTTTCATGCTGGTCACGGACGACCGTCACCCGGATGAACTCATGGAGTCGGGACATATGGACCTTTTATTAAGAAAGGCCGTCAAATGTGGGCTCGACCCGGTTGAGGCAATAAGGATGATCACCATTAATCCGGCGGAGCACTTCGGTTTAAGTGACCGGGGGGCGGTGGCGCCGGGATACCTGGCGGATCTGGTGGTTTTCGATGATATGAAATCATTCCAGATAAAGACCGTATTCAAGTCCGGTAAGCAGGTGTCATCGGATGGGGAGTTTTTCCCCGCCATGGAGCAGGCATCGGTCCGGAGTAAATTGAGAAACTCCATTAATTTAAAGATGATAACCAATGATTATTTAAGGATTTTATTCTCAGTCCCCAACCCAATGGCACGGGTTATGGAGGTTGTCCCGGGTTCGCTCCTGACAAAAGGTTCCATAGAAGAGATAAGGACCGATCAGGATCGGTTCTTTCTTCACGATTCCTCAAAAGACCTTGCGTCATTGTTTGTCCTTGAAAGGCACCACGGCAGCGGCAGATGCGGTATGGGACTCGTAAGGGGTTTTGGCCTCAGGAGAGGGGCCATCGCGTCCAGCGTGGCACACGACTCCCACAACATCATCTGTGTATCAGCTGATTCACACAGCGCTGCTGCGGCCGTGAACGCGCTTATCGATAATGGAGGCGGATTGTCCGTCGCGGTTGATGGGGACTCTGTGACCGTGCTTCCTTTGCCCATATCGGGGCTTCTTTACGACGGGAATGCCGATTCCCTTATGATGGAACTGAAGGAGGTAAAATCGGGGGCACGAAAAACCGGGTGTCGGCTTGAAGACCCTTTCATGATCCTGTCTTTTCTCGCCCTGCCGGTAATTCCGGAGCTGAAACTCACCGATAGGGGTCTCTTTGACGTCACGGCCTTTTCCCCGGTGGAATTGGAAGTGAGGGAATAATAAAAAGGTTCAACGGGATGAAACAGGTCCAACGTTCAACGTTCAATGTTCAACGCGGTAAGTCGTCAGTCCAGTGTCCAGAGAAGAAGAGCAGTCCAGAGTCCAGTGTCCAGAGGGGAAGAGCGGACAATAGGCTATGGGCTATAAGGTAAAACAGGTTCAAGGTTCAATGTTCAACGTTCAATGACCAGCGAAGTCATTGCGAGGAACATCGAGATAGACGAGAGTGACGCGGCAATCCCGGGCGGAGCCGAAAGGGTCATAGCAGCGCCCGCCGGCCGCCCATGGGATCGCTTCCGCCGTCGCCCTACGGGCTATGGCGGACAGGCACGATGACAGATGGCGGGATACGGTTCGCGATGACGAATGGTGGGGTATGGTTCTTATCCTGGTACTCATACAGGATGAACCCAAGAACTTAAGGTTTTCTCAGCGAACGTGTCTTTGACTTTACATAATATATCTTATGCGAACAAAAATCTGTTCAGACATACGGTCTTGGATTCCCTCACACTTACAAAAGAACCCCCCACCCCTGTCTCTGACACCTTTTTTCTTTTCTTCCCACACGGAGCAGTTGGCACGAATTGTGATAGTACCCGTGTATGGGAAGACCGCTTCGTATACTCCAGACTGAATATCCTTACCACCTGACCTG